>JAZORW010000082.1:0-4421 GCA_045656805.1 Eubacteriales bacterium
AGCTCACGCTTTGCCATATAGGGGGTCTTGGTCAGAAGGTAGCCTCTCTTGGCCTCCTCGTCTTCTACAAAGCGCTGCAGAAGCTGGATCACCTTAGCACCCTTGGGAAGCAGAATGGGCAGACCCTGACCGATGACGTCAACGGTGGTGAAATACTCCAGATCCCGTCCGATCTTGTTGTGGTCACGTTTTCTTGCCTCTTCAATGCTGGCCAGATGGGCGTTCAGCTCATCCTTGGTGGGGAAGGCAGTACCGTATATTCTCTGTAGCATTTTGTTCTTAGAGTCGCCACGCCAGTAGGCACCGGTACAGGAGGTCAGCTTAAAGGCCTTTACGGCACCGGTGGAGAACAGGTGGGGGCCTGCACACAGATCGGTAAACTCACCCTGGCGGTAGAAGGAAATAACGGCATCCTCGGGCAATGCCTCGATCAGCTCAGTCTTGTAGGGTTCACCCATCTCGGCTACCAGCTTCAGGGCTTCTTCTCTGGGCAGCTCATATCTTTCCAGACGCAGGTTTTCCTTAACGATCTTTTTCATCTCGGCTTCCAGGCTGGACAGCACCTCAGGGGTAAAGGTTACCTCGGTGTCAAAGTCATAATAGAAGCCGTCGGCAGTAGCAGGACCAATGGTCAGCTTTGCCTGGGGATACAGACGCTTAACAGCCTGGGCCAGGATGTGGGATGCGGTGTGACGGAAAACCTTGGCACCGTCGGCGTCCTGGAAGGTCAGCAGCTCGACGGTAGCATCCTCGCTGACAGTGTGGGACAGGGAAACGAGAGCACCGTTGACCTTTGCAGCCAGCAGGTCTCTGCCGCCCAGCTCTACAGCCTGTGCCAGCTCGTATACGGTCAGGGCGTCATCGTGGCTGTATGCCACCTTGTTTTCGCCCTTTGAAATCTGATAGTTTGCCATATGCTTCTCCTTGATTTTCGGTAAAATAAACAGCACCCCGGACACATCGTGTCCGGGGTGCATAGGATGACTGTCTATGCACGGTTCCACCCGTACTTTTACTCATTTCTTCACTTTTACAGCGGATGGTACCCTGCAGGGTCGCCCACCACGCTCACAGCCAAGGCGCGGCTCTCTTTGGGACGAAGGAAGCAGGACATGTTCCACTGTGGTTATTGTAGCATACCCATAGATGTTTGTCAAGCAAGGAAAAAGAAATGTATTTAAAGGATGCTGTCTACGCTTTCCTTTTCAAATTGCCTGGTGTACAGGGAATGGTAATACCCCTTTTGTGCCATCAGGGATGCGTGGTTACCGCTTTCCGCAATTTTACCGTCCTTGACTGCCAGAATGATATCCGCATCCTTTACGGTAGAGAGACGGTGGGCAATGACGAAGCAGGTGCGTCCCTCAGTAACACGGTGGAGGGCTTCTTGGATTGTGTGCTCAGTAACCGAGTCAATGGAGGAGGTGGCTTCGTCCAGAATCAAGATGGAGGGGTCTGCCAGAATGGCACGTGCAAAAGAAAGAAGCTGCTTTTCACCGGTGGAAAGCAGGTCGCCACTTTCACCAACCTCGCTATCCAGTCCCTTGTCCATGCGTTGAACCACAGGGGTGGCGGAAACCAGATCCAGGGCAGCAAGGATCTCTTGGTCTGTGGCGTTCGGATTGCCGTATTTCAGGTTATCACGAACGGTGCCGGAGAAGAGGTGGGGAGTCTGCAATACATAGCCAATATGGGAATGAAGCCAGAGCTGAGAGCGTTCTCTTGCGTCACGGCCGTCAATGAGAATACGGCCTTCCGTGGGCTCATAGAAGCGGCAGACCAGATTGACAAGGGTACTCTTACCGGCACCGGTCTCACCCACGATGGCCACATTTGTGCCGCGGGGAACGTGGAGGGAAAAGTGTTCGAGAACCACCTCTTTGCCGTCGGGGTAACGGAAGGTCACGTCCTCAAAGGTTATATCTCCTGCGAGATCCTCCCAGTTTTCCTTTTTGGGATGGAAGGTATCACCGTATTTGGCGATCACCTCAGGCGGATCCACCACGTCCGATGTGGTGGAAAGAAGTGCGTCCACACGCTCAATGTTGACCTGGGAAGAGTAAAGACCCGAAACTGTATCCACAAGTGCCTGGATGGGGTCCATAATGCCTTGGGCATAGGACATAAATACCTGTAAGGTACCCAGCAGGATCGCCCTTTCGGCCGTCAGATGGCCCCCTCGCCAAAGCACGATGGCCAGAGCCAAAAAGGCAAAGAAGGAAACAGAAGAGGAGAGCAGAGACCTGAAGTGCATGGTGCGCACTGACGTGCAACGCATTTCCTGGGTATCCTCACGGAATTTTTCCTCCATTGCTTCTTCTACCCGTAGGGTCTTTACCGTTTTGGCACCTGTGATACCCTCGTTGTAATTGCCGGTGATCCGCGAGTTCAGCTCTCTTACCCGACGGTTCATTTTCAGCAGTTTCTTCTGGCAAAGGGAGATCAGGAGGGTTGCCAAGGGGACCACTGTAAATACCGCCAGGGTCAGCCAGGGATTCAGACACAGCATGACTACGAAAACGCCCACCAAATAAGAGACGTGCCATACGCAGTCAATTACGTACCAGGAGACCAGGTCTCCGATATGTGCCGTATCACTCATCACACGGGAGTGTACGTATCCAACGCTATTCTGGTTGAAGTAAGAGAAGGAGAGAGTCTGGAGATGGTCAAAGCATCTTTGCCTCAGGTCTCGCCCTACGTACATTTGTACATGGGAGGCGAGATAGGTGGACACAAAGTTTGCTACCATTTGGAATACAAGGGTCAGAACGTACAGGGTAACGAAATAAGGTAGGGTCGTATGAATGCCGTCTGCCACGTAATGGTTCAAAGCATACTGCTGGAAGAGAGGCAAAACAATGTCGGCTGCACTACCGGCTAAGCCCAAAACCATCATAAAAATGAAGGCTACACGATAAGGACGAATGTAGGGTAAAATGCGAGGAATGCCAAAGAAGGGCAGTCGTTTTTCTGTGTTTTTACGGTTCTTACACACGGTCTGCCACCTCCTCTCCCTCGTTCTGCAGCAGGAAGATACGTCGGTAGATTCCATTCTCCAGCCGCATCAGCTCTTCATGTGTACCCATTTCCGCCACACGTCCCCCATCCAGCACCACGATCTTATTTGCATGCATCAGGGTAGAGGTGCGATGAGAGATCAAGAATACGGTGGCACCCGAAAGCTTTTCCCGCAGGGCAGAGCGGATCATACTGTCGGTCTGTGCATCCACAGCGGACAGAGAGTCGTCCAGAACCATGATTGGGCAATTCTGCATCAGCATTCGTGCAATAGCCGTACGCTGCTTCTGCCCACCGGAGAGGGTCACACCCCGTTCTCCCACAAGGGTATCGTATCCGTCAGCAAAGTCCGAGACGGTCTCGTCTAAGCACGCAATGGCTGCAGCCTGACGGATGTCGGTCAGCGTGGCGTTCTTTTGAGTGATGGCTATGTTCTCCCCCAGTGTGCGGGAGAACAGATAGGACTCTTGCAGAACCATTCCTATGTTTTGGCGGAGCCAGGAGGCCTGTATATTTGCAATATCCACGTCTCCAATGGTAATTTTGCCTTGTTCCGACGGGAGGTCATAGAGCCGGTTTGATAGATGCATTAAGGTGGATTTTCCGGATCCTGTACCCCCCAGTATACCAACGGTCGTACCAGCTTCTACGGTGAAGGAGACGTCGTGCAGCAGCTCCGGGGCACCTTCATAGGAGAAGGAAACGTTATGAAAAGTAACGTCGCGGTCCAGGGGCGGTGTAAGTGCCCCGGGCACGTCCCTTTCCTCTTGAGAATCCATAATGTAGGAGAGACGGCCGAAGGAGACCCCCGCCTTGCTCATTTCAGAAATGACACGTCCTAAATAACGGATGGGCCAGATCAGCATGGCATTGTAGGAGATAAAGGCGATCATTTCTCCGGGGGTCAGAGTGCCTCCGTTGACGGCCAGAACACCTAAAACAATGATCAGCATGACCTGAAGACCCGAAATCAGGTCTCCAATTGCCCAGAACGCGGAGAAAAATTTGTTGAGTCGCATCCAAAGGGAGGTGTACTTTTCATTTTGGCGACGGAATTTCTCCCGTTCGTTTCTTTCCTGCCCGAAGGCACGCACAACTCGGACGCCTGTCAGGTTTTCCTGGGTAATGGCAGAAAGCTTACCTTCATTTTCGTCGCATTCCTGGAAGTGTGCGGTGATTTTACTGCGGAAGAAAACGGAGTAGGCAATGATGACGGGGATAAAAGCGGCGGCGACGGCAGCCATAGTCACGTTCAGGCGGAACATAAAGGTGAGCCCCAGGACGATCAGAATGACGATGCGGATGACTGCGGTCAACTGTTCAGCTAAAAACCGTTTTACCATATCCACATCTGACGTGCAGCGCTGAATAATGTCCCCGGTTTGGTTCTTCATATGCCA
>JAZORW010000083.1:0-1830 GCA_045656805.1 Eubacteriales bacterium
TCTTCCAGATTGTATGTAATTTCGGAGGGGATGGTAGGCTCACCGATAGACTGGCACATTTCCTTGAACATCTCGCGGTCCTCAGCACGCTCGATACTCTCGCTGCTGGTACCCAGGAGCTGCACGTGGCATTCCTTCAGAACGCCCTTCTTCTCCAGCTGCATAACCAGGTTCAGACCCGTCTGTCCACCGATGCCGGGAACGATGGCATCAGGACGCTCATAACGCAGGATCTTTGCCACGTATTCCAGTGTCAGGGGCTCCATGTACACCTTATCTGCAATGGTGGTGTCGGTCATGATGGTAGCAGGGTTGGAGTTTACCAGAACTACCTCATAGCCCTCCTCACGCAGGGCAAGGCAAGCCTGAGTGCCTGCATAGTCAAATTCTGCAGCCTGTCCGATCACGATAGGGCCGGAGCCAATGATCAGGATCTTTTTCAAATCTTTTCTTTTTGCCATGATAGTGCCTCCAAAATATATGTGAAAAATTTATAAGCATTGAGGGGCGGCATACACCACTTTACCGTTATGAACGGTCAGCAGCGTACGACCGTATAGAGTCATACCCGCAAAGGGCGTGGCCCGTCCTGCCGTCAGGAACTTTTCGGGGTCTACCGTAAAGGGGGTAGCAGTTTCCAGAACCGTGAAATCCTCGCCCATGGGGATACCGAACCTCTTGCGAGGGGCGATTGCCATAGCGTGGATCAGTTTTTCTAAGGGAAGCTTTCCTGTCTTAACCAGATGGGTATACAGCACGGGGAAGGCGGTTTCCAGACCCACCACGCCCATGGCACTGTTTGCCAGGCCTCTCCCCTTCTCCTCGGCGGAGTGAGGGGCGTGGTCAGTTGCAATCATATCCACCGTACCGTCCAGCAGCCCTGCCAGCAGTGCCTCGCGGTCCTCGGGGGCACGCAAGGGAGGATTCATTTTGAAGCGTCCGTCCTCTTCCAGACAGGTATCGTCCAGCACCAGGTAATGGGGACCTGTCTCACAGGTTACGTTCACGCCTCTTGCCTTTGCCCGGCGAATCAGCTCTACACTCTCTTTGCAGGAAACGTGGCAGACGTGGTAGGCACATCCCGTTTCCTCAGCCAGGCGCAGATCTCTTTCAATAGGCTTCCATTCGCTCTCAGAGCAAATACCCTTGTGCCCGTGGGCGGCGGCATAGGTGCCATCGTGGATGTATCCACCCTTTACCAGTGCCATGTCTTCACAGTGTGCCACCACCATCTTGCCCAGTGCCTTGGCACGAAGCATCAGGTGTCGCATCATATCCTCATCCTGGATGCCCCGTCCGTCATCCGAGAACGCAATGACGTAGGGTGCCATATCCTCCAGGTCGGCAGGAACCTCACCCTTCTCCTCTACCGTCAGGGCACCGTAGGGATACACGGCGATCTTGGCATCACGGCGAATGATCTCCAGCTGCTTTTCCAAATTCGGCATACTATCCGGCACAGGGGAAAGGTTCGGCATGCTGCACAGAGCGGTATACCCACCTGCCGCACCTGCGGCAGTACCGGATGCGATGGTCTCTTTATAAGAAAAACCCGGCTCACGAAGATGTACATGCACATCAACGAAACCGGGGACAACTATGCAATTTTCGGGGATGGAAAAAGCTCCCATAGAAGAAAGAGAGAAATCCTCGGTGACAAACCCACCGTCACGATAAATCGTAGCATTTCCCAGCTTCATCTCTACCTCCATAAAAAAAGCCCTGCCTCAGCAAGACAAGGGTACAGTGGGCAGTATCTCTGCCCCCCCGTCTTGTCAGCCTCTCGTGCCGAATTAAAGACTTCTTTTTAATTTTTATTAGTATATCATA
>JAZORW010000084.1:0-2072 GCA_045656805.1 Eubacteriales bacterium
CGTACGCCATGCGTGCCAGGATGTCTAAAATGGCAAAGGCACACTACAATATGCAGGTGGTGGGAGAAGAAAACCTGAAGGGTCTGGAAAACACAGGCCTGATCTTCACCAGCAACCATTTCAGCCCCTTTGAGAGCGAGATCGTCCGTATGGCATCCCAGAAGGTGGGGGGCAAGCACCGCTTCCACGCCGTCACCCGTGAGGGTAACTTCTTCATGGAGGGCCCCTTCGGCTTTTTGCTGAAATACTGCGATACCCTGCCCCTGTCCCAGGACGTGGGCACCATGCGTCTGTTCTCCCGTGCGGTTTCCACCCTGCTGGAGCAGAAGGCACACATCCTCATCTACCCCGAGCAGTCCATGTGGTTCCATTACAGAAAGCCCCGTCCCCTGCGTGAGGGTCCCTTCCGCATTGCGGCAAAGCAGGGCGTGCCCGTGGTCCCCTGCTTCGTCACTCTGCACGACTGCGGTGACTGGGAGGAAAACGGTATGCCCCACGTGCATTACACCCTGCATATCCTGCCTCCCCTGTTCCCCGACCCCGAAAAGAGCGTCCGTGAGAACAGCCGTGAGATGCTCTCCCGTAACCAAGCCCTGACCCGCCAGGTCTACGAGGAGACCTACGGCGTTCCCCTGACCTTTTCGTATAACGAGCACGACGGCGGATTTTTGGGAGAGGAATAATCAAAATGAAAAAGAGTGACACCCGTGTGTCACTCTTTCCTTTTTCGCCCGCGGGGGCGTGCGTACTTGACACACCTTGAAAATTGCTTTATATTTATGGTAGATACACTCTGAGAGGAGAGAGACCCCCTATGATGAACCATTCCGGCTCCCGCTTTAGTGGCGGTGCCGTTTCCTACGTTTTTATTTCCTTTATCACTCTGTTTGTTTCCATCCTCACCCTGGGGCTTGCCGCACCCTATCTGCTCTACTGGAGGTGGAGGTGGGTGGCAGAGCATACCTATTACGATGAGAAGCCCCTAAGATTTGATGGAGAGCCCACCGAGTTTTACGGCAAATTTTACCTCTGGGCACTGCTGTCGGTGGTCACTCTGGGGGTTTACGCCGTCCTCTTCCTGCCCGGAAACGTCCTTAGGTGGAAGACCCTTCACACCCACTTTGCAGAAACCCCCGCGCGTGTGGTGAGGGAGCAGAATAACTCCCGCTTTGAGGCAAGCACCTCAGACTGCTTTATCATGAGCCTGCTGTACCGCACGATTTCCGTCTTTACTCTGGGCTTTGGCTTCTACTGGGCGTATTGCTACTATCAAAAATGGCTGGCAGAGCATACGGTCATCGACGGTCACCGTCTGGGCTTTGACGGCACTGCCCTGCCTTTGTTTGGCTCTTGGGTGGTCTGGACCCTGCTCTCCATGCTGACCCTGGGCATTTACTTCTTCCGCATGCCTGTTGAGCTACTGGACTGGGTAGCCTCCCACACCCACCGTCAGTTCCAGCGCTCCGGCCCCGGATACACCGGCACCCCGGGAGAAGCTGCCCCCAAATACGATTACTATTCCCCCCTGGGGGCAGGACGCCGTCCCCCACAGGGCATGGCAACCGCCAGCCTGGTGCTGGGCATTCTCTCCCTTTTGCTGCTGTGGCCCCTGGGCATTGGGGCAATCATTCTCGCCCTGTTTGCCCCCAAAACCCGCACGAACCGTATGCAGGCACTTGCCCTGGCAGGGCTCATCTGCGGTATTGCAGGCATTGTGTTTGGCATCGCCCTGGTGTGGTATCTTTACAACTCCCTCTACTTCCTTACGCTTTTTATGTAATCCCCAACACAAGAAAAAGAGTGACACCTGCGTGTCACTCTTTTGTTTTACATTCTCCCTCGCCGCCCAAAGGACGGGGAATTTTCGAGGAGAAATTCACGATCGCAACCCGAAGGTGTACTGGGTACTCCGAGAGGTAGCGTAGCGGCACGAGGGTCTTAGAAAACAGCACGGTGTGCTGTTTTCCCCTGAGTGTGACCGAGCCGCAGCGAGAGCGAACGTGGATAGCGAACCAAAAAATACAATAAAAAGCAGAAAAGCCCTCGGCTTTTCCTCCTTGCAACTACCTTTG
>JAZORW010000085.1:0-22943 GCA_045656805.1 Eubacteriales bacterium
ACGGTCTTTTTGTATTTTTTGCTCAGTGCCTCTCTCAGGCTGTCCCTCTCCTCCTCTGTCAGAGGGGAGGCACTCTCCACGTGGGCAAGGCAAATGCCCTTGGCCTGTCGATACAGCTCTAAAAAGGCGGCGGCAGTTTCCCTCAGCGCTCCCCCGTGGCCCCGCCCCGTCATAAGACACAAAAGGGCAATCACGTGGGGATGCAGGGTGCCGAAGACCCGCCCAATGCTTTCCTTCTTCTCGGTCCCGGATAAGTTGGGAGAGGTGAGCAGCTCCAGATACCGGGGGTGCTGCCCCAGCTGCTCCCAAAGGCACTGCACGTCCCGGGACAGGGGCTCCAGAATGCCCTCCTCCTGTGCCAGCTCGAACAGGGCGGTGGCGTATTCCTTGGCTACCTTATTCATCCCCGTCACCTACCTGACGGATAGCGTCCTGGATCAGACGGCGGTGATCCTCTTCCCCCACCTCTCTGCCGATGACCGTTTCTGCAATAGACAGAGAAATGTCGGACAGCTCTGTTTTCAGCTGATGGACCGCCTTCTTCTTTTCCTGGGCAATATCCGCCTCTGCCTGTCGCAGAATGGCGGCGGCCTTTTCCTTTGCCTCACCCAGGATTTCCTCGCTTGCTCGGTTGGCGGTACGGTTTGCCGCGCGAATCACGTCCGTGGCGTCCTCTTCCGCCTTGGCCAGTCTGGCTTCATAGGCCAGACGGTCTGCCTCTGCCTCCTCCTTTGCCACCTGGGCAAGGCGAAGCTCCTCCTGCACCTTCTCCTGTCGGCGGGATACCATAGCCATAACGGGCTTAAACAAAAACCGCTTAAAAACAAGATACAGGATCAGAAGATTGGCAAGGGAAATGAGAATGCTCCAGACGTTAATATAAATGACGTCTAATGCCTCCGCCTTCAGGGCGAAGGAAGCTGCTGCCAGCATGGGTTTCCTCCTTGTGGATGATGGGGCTTATACTCTGAACTTCTCCCAAACGTTCAGAAGGGTGTTGGGAGCAACGAACATGAGCAGGATAGCGATAACCAGAGCGTACAGACCCGTGGTCTCTGCTACGGCGCATCCCATCAGCATGGTGGTGGTGACAGAGCCCTTCTGCTCAGGCTGACGGGCAATGGCCTCACAGGCCTTACCTACCGCATAGCCCTCACCGATACCGGGGCCGATACCAGCGATCATAGCCACACCTGCACCCAGTGCACAGCATCCTAAAATAATTGCAATTGCCAGTTCCATATTTTTATCCTCCTATGGATTGATTTACTTGAGCTTTAAGATTTTTGTTTTTTTGCCTGGCGGCGCTGTCTGCGTCGCTCTGCCGCCTCCTCCGGGTACCCGGACGCCACGTTCAGCATGGTCAGCATAGCGAAGATACACGCCTGCAGAACAGAAGAGAAGATATCGAAATACACCGATAGCACCGCAGGAATGCCCACCCGCAAGAAGGGAATGGACAGAAGGAAGGTGCTGTCGGTCATAAGACCCAATAGGATCTTGGACAGCCCGCCCAGGGCTGCTGCGATCAGGGTAGAGATCACCGCACCCGAGAGAATATTTCCGTAGTGACGGAAGGTCATGGAAACAGGGGTGGCGATCTCGGAGATCACGTTAAAGGGATAGAAGATGGGAATGGGATCACCGAAGCTCTTCAGATAATGCCCCAGACCGCCCTTCATCTTGAAATAGGTGATGAGGAAGAATACGATCAGTGCCCACCCCGCCACGATATTGATATCCGACGTGGGGGAATACAGCCCTAAAAGGGACGCCATGCTGGACATGGCAGATAGACCCATAATCGCCACCACGAAGGGGGCAAAGCCCAGGAATTTCTCCCCCATGTTTTCGCCCACCATGCCGGTGACCTTTTCCACGATAAATTCCGCCAGCACCTGCCTTTTTGACTCGGGCATTTCTTTAATGCCGTGGGTCAGATACAGGCATAGGGCAAACAGGGCGATGACCACCGCCAGACTCACCACCGTGGATTCACTGACGTACAGGGGCTGGAAGGGCAGGGGAAGGGTGGCGTAAATAATAGGACCCGTAACGGTAATTCCCTCTGTGGCGGGGGTAAACAGTGCCTTCAGCACCATACAACCCACGAAGGGTAATACCATCATCAAGATGAGAAGACCGTCTATGAGGCGGTGCTTCACGCTGGCTTTATTCACGGCTCCGGCTCACCTCCCTCACTTACCTCCGGGGAGGGCTGATCCTGTCCCGCCATTCTGGCACGGGCGATCAGCACGGTGACGTGGGGAAATGCCACGGGCACCACCAGGGCTACGGGATGGAAGATGCCGAAATTGCTCCAGAGAACAAAGCCTACCACCAGCACCGCCAGTATAAGGAAGGTGCGTAAGGTATGGTTCAGCTGTACGTACCGTCTGGCAGCCTCGGGGGGCATGTCCACCGACTTTTGCACCCCACGTGCCATCAGGTAGAAGTTCAGCACCACTACGCTGCCCGTCAGGATATTTCCCAAGACGAAGGAGTAATGCCAGTGTGCGTCCTTCAGCAGCAGCACCACGACCGGATAGATCGCCTGCATCATAAGGCTCAGACATGCCGTGCCCATAGCCACGATGGTGGTTGCCTGACGGATAGGTGACCTTTCTTTCATAGCTCCTCCTCTTTTTTCTCGTCGGTTTTATCACACAGGGGTGGGATTTCCTCTTTTTGTGCCTGCTTCTGTGCCACCCGCACGAAGCTGATAAAGGCAGAGGCGGCTGTGCCCAGCCCCAAGACCAGACCCAGTATCACTACCCAAAAGCCTACCCCACGGGCGGTATACAGATACGCACCCCCCAGGGTAAAGCCCAAAAGGGGCAGAATGAGGGAAAGCCCCAGCTGACTGATGGTAGCCAGTCCACCCACCAGGCTTGGAAGTGTGGATTTTTTCATGCCTTCCCCTCCCACACACGCAACGTGCGAATAGTTTAACATATATTATACTCGCATACGAGAAAAAAATCAACCTATTTTCTCACCATAGCCGTCTTTTGCGACACTCCGTCCCCCTCTTTTTTCCTCTCCGCCACCCGTTCCCAGCCCCGTGGGGTCAGGACCAGCAGGCTCTCTCCCCGCACGCTGAAGCCGAAGGGGGCTCTCCCATATCGCGCCAGGGTCGCCTCACGGCTCCCCCGTTTGGGGGCTATAAAGGCGCCTCTTCTCCCCACCGCGTGGCGGAAGGATAGCCGTTTTCCTTTGTCTGAAAACACCTGTCCCCCCAGGATCCGTTTCTTCCCGCGGGTGATCTGCCACGTCAAGGCGTAGCCTAGAAAACATGGCTCTCCATAAAACCTAACCCCCACCCGCAGGGGCGGCGTCCCCTCCGGCAGGGCGGGTAACACTCGCTCCAGCAGATGCCCTTTCACCACCTCTACCACTTCTTGGCTCATTTGCCTTACCGCATCCGGTGCGCCGGGCATTTCACGCCCTATCTCCAGCACCGCACGTCCCTTTCCCCCACCGATTCCAAATCTCTCCAGCTCCATTCCATCACCTCCTCCCACTATTTTTATGCGAGAGACAAAAAGAAAAGACGGAGAGGGTCTCTCCGTCTTATGAGCTCTGTTTTTTACAGGGTGGACAAAAAATCCATCAGTGCGGCGGCACTGGCGGCGGCTGCCCCCTTTACAAAGGTGGGGTAATCCACCTGGGCAGACCCGTCTGCGGTGTCGGATATGACCCGCAGGGCACAGAAGGGCACCCCTGCACCGTAGCAGGCATGGGCAATGGCAACCCCCTCCATCTCGCAGGCAAGGGCGTCGAAATTACTGCGGATAGCACTCTTTTGTGCTTCGGTGTGAATAAACTGGTCCCCTGTTGCCACGCTCCCCTGCAAAACTCGCATGCCCTGTCGGCGGGCGGCGGCGGCCAGTCCCTCTCCCAGGGTGGGGTCGGCGGGGATGCGGGTCAGCTGCTCTCCCTTCACCAGAATGAGCCCCATGGGATCCCCTACGGGGGTGGTATCCATATCATGCTCGGCAAAGTGGGTGGCTACCACGCAGTTCCCAACACCCAGTTCAGGAGACAGGGCACCTGCCACACCGGTGTTCACTACACCCGTGGGGGCATACCGCAGCAGCATGGTCTGGGCACAAATAGCGGCGTTGACCTTGCCGATACCGGCACGTGCTACCACCACGTCCTGTCCGCACAGTCTACCTCTCTCGTAGGTAATACCGCACACACACTCGCTCTCTCTGTTTTCCATTGAGGAGATCAGGGTCACTACCTCACTCTCCATGGCACCGATAATTCCTATCATGCTTTATCTCCCTTTTCATATTCAAAGTGGGGGCCCCGTGCCACAAGGCAGGCAAGATACCCGGCACACTCTACCTTTGCGGCATCCAGGGACAGGTTGAGATAATTTCCGCACTCACGTCTCTCTTGACCGAACATTTTAGGCTCCTCCCCGACAGCCGCCAGGGCACGGCACACCTCTCGGTATACCGCCTCGGCACTGACAGAGTCACGCATGAGCAGATAAAAGCCCGTCTGGCACCCCATAGGGCCAAAGTAGATCACCCGATCCCCCAGGGGTCCGTTGCGGAGAAGGGTGGCCAGCATATGCTCCACCGAGTGCATGGTCAGGTGGCTCATATAGTCCCCCCCGTTGGGGCGTCTGGTACGCAGGTCGTAGGTCACCACGTCACCGTCAATGCGGGAAATATACATCCCCGGCTCTATCAGATCGTGGTCTACGCAAAAGCTGGCAATGGTTTCCATTCTGTCTTACTCCTCCGGGGTGTAGTAAAACCGCACCTTGGTCATGATGGGATAATGGTCGCTTAAATACTTATCACCGTTTTTACCGTATTTGTCACGGCAGATCTCAAAGGTCAGGGGCTCTATCCCCTCAGGGCTGACAAAGCAATAGTCAATGGGCTCGTCGGGACGGGCTTCAATTGCCGCCTGATCGCCGAAGGCGTTGTAGGTTCTGCCCTCGTCACTGTCGGGGGCTGCGCGGCGGCAGTCCAGCAGCACCTCAGATGGGATGCTGTACAAGGGGGAGGATTCAAAGAAATTAAAATCACCGCACAGATATACGTAGCCCTCCACCTCTGCCATCCGTGACAGAATCAGCTCCAGTCCGTTTCTCTGGGTGGTGGCGGTCAGGTCCAGGTGGGTATTAAATACGTTTAAGAGAACTCCTGTTTTCTTGTGCTGCAAAACCGCCGTTACACAAATGCGATAGTAGCCGGCGTCCCAGCCCTTAGACTCCTCCTCCGGGGTCTCGGACAGCCAGAAGTAATCTGCCTCTAAAAGGGTCCACTTGCTCTTATCATAAAGAATTGCCAGTCCCTCCGCATCCTTTGCCTTAGGGGCTCTGCTGTACCAGATCATCTCGTACTGCATGGACAGGCGGGGCTTCATGTAATCGTAAATGTTCTTCTGTATCTCCTGCATACATACGATCTCGGGGTCGCGATCCAAAAGGAAGCTCAGCATGGCACTTTCTCTCTCGTCGGCGTAACTGTCCGTCCTGATGTTAAAGGACATCAGGGTGGCGTCAAAGCTTTTTGCCTCGGGGGGCGTTGCCTCCGGGGTCTGCTCTCCCCCACACGCCACCGTCACAAGGACCGTCAAAAAGCAGACCAATGTAAATAGCAGTCGTTTCATATCCGTCTCCTCGCCCGGGTGGGCACGCAGTGCCCGGTTATCTTCGGCTTATTATATCACGCCCCTTTACTTTTTTCAAGGAAAACCGTGCCTCCCTCCCGCTTTTCTCCAAAATACCTTGACGGCACCTGCGGGCATGTGGTAGTATGAGATGAAGGTGTTTTCCTTGCTTAGCAAGGAAGGCAAGAAATGCGAGGATACAAAAATGGTTAAGATTTCTTTCACCGGTGACTTTCTCTGCTACCCCAGCATCACCAACGATTACGGTCCCACCTACGATATGCTTTTCTCCCGTGCGGGGAAATTAAAGAACTGCGACTACCTGGTAGGTAACCTGGAGTCCCCCATTGCAGGCGCCGAGATGCTCTATACCCACGAGCGGTACTGCTTCAACACCCCCGAGGGGTACGTAGAGGCCCTGAAGCGTGCTGGCTTTGACCTGATCACTCTGGCAAACAACCACTGCATGGACAGAGGGGAAGAGGGTATCGTGAGAACCCTTGCCAATTGCCATGCGGCAGGACTGGAAACCGTGGGCATGTACGCCACGAAGGAAGATAGAGACACCATTTTCGTAAAGGATTTCGACGGTATTAAGGTGGCCTTTATCGACTACACCTACGGCACCAACGCCTTCGCCCACAGACGGTTTTTGACGAGACCCTATATGGTAAACCTCTTCCAGCCTGAGGAGACCAAGCCCGGCTCTATCCACCTGCTGGATACCAACGAGGAGATCGCCGCCCACGTAGAGCGTATCTACGGCGGGAAGGGGGAGGAATACGAGTACGTACGCCCCCACCTGGAGCAGCTGAAGAGCGACATTGCCCGTGCCAAGGAAGAGGCAGACTACGTGATCATGGTAATGCACAGCGGCGGACAGTACAATATCGAGATCGACCCCTACACCCGCCATCTGGCATCCCTGATCCGCGCCTTTGGTGCGGACATCATCGTGGGTCACCACCCCCACATCATTCAGCCCTGCGAGTATAACGGTGACCATCTCACCGTCTTCTCCGTGGGTAACTTTATCGACTCCCCCGCCATTATCGGGGAGCAGGAGATGAACTCCCGCTATAACGCCGTCCTCCACCTGACCCTGGAGAAGACCGATGCCGGCATTTCTGTGAAAAAGCAGTTTAGCCTCTATAAGGTTATGGAGGTAAAGGTAGGAGAAGAGCTGCACACCGACGATACCTACGATTTGTATCAGGAGAGCAAGGACCCCGCCCTGAAGGAAGAAATTCTGTTCTTTGCCAACCGCTTCCGTGGGGAAGACGTATATACGGACGTGCAGGAGATCTACGACCTATGACCCTACACCAAAGCTTCACAGGCGGCAATATACGGCTCCTCCGTGAGGATGGGGACACCTTTTACCTGAATAACGAGCTGCGTGACACCCAGGGGGACTGGTTCTACTGGGCATTCTGCGTAGAGGGGGCACAGGGCAAGACCCTGTCCTTCCGCTTCCCTGGGACCCGTGTGGGCTACTTTGGTCCCGCCGTCAGCCATGACCTGAGAGAGTGGCACTGGCTGGGCAGCCGCGAGGGGGATGGCTTCACCTACACCTTTGGGGAAAACGAGGATAAGGTATACTTTGCCCACAGCATGCTCTACCACCCCGACAGATTTTTGGATTTTGCCGCCCGCCACAGCCTGCCCGTAAAGGAGCTGTGCAAAAGCCGGGCGGGCTACAGCGTGCCCTACGTTACCTTCGGTGAGGGAGATACCCAAATTCTCCTCACCTGCCGCCACCACGCCTGTGAATCCAGCGGTAGCTACGTGCTGGAGGGGGTGCTGGAGGAGCTACTTGCCCACCCCATTCCCGACACCACCGTGTTCTGCGTCCCCTTCGTGGACTATGACGGTGTGGTAAACGGGGACCAGGGCAAGGGCAGAGCCCCCCACGACCACAATCGGGACTATGACCCCGCCACCTCTCCCATCTACCCCACCACCGCCGCCATTCAAGCATACGCCAAGGAGAAGGGCTGCCACTGGGGCTTTGACTTCCATTCCCCCTGGCACCTGGGGGAGCAAAACGACACGGTATTTATCGTGCAAAACTCCACCGAGAAGCTGGAGGCACTAAACGCCTTCGGCGCTACTTTAGAGGCAGCCATGACCCCCACGGCGTACCCCTACCGTCAGGCAAACGACTTCCCCTATCTGAAGGATTGGAACCAGCCCAGCACCAACTTTGGCCGCTATATGACCTGCCGCCCCGAAAATCACCTGGCATTCTCCCTGGAAACCGCCTATTTCGGCACCCCCGACAGGCCTGTCAGCGACGAAAGTCTGGTGGAAACGGGCAGATGCTTTGCCCGGGCCCTGACCCAATATATCTCAAAATAAAAAAACCAAAAGAGAGAGCAGTTCGGTACTAAGCCGATCTGTTCTCTCTTTCTTTTGGTTATACGGTAGTATATCCGCCCGCCTTCAGCCCTTCCTCCTGGGGATTGGCGGCACTTAACCGATTTTGTTTGCCAGAGCCTCCAGCTGCTCGTCTGTGCCGTGGAGCCTGATTTTTTTCGAGATCCTCTCTACCGTCTCTTGGATCAGCTCTGCCTCAATATCCCTGTCAAGATACAGAGAGCCAAAGCCCCGAAGGGTCAATCTGATCCCGCACTCCTGAAAACGCAGCAGGGTCTCCCGACTCATACAGGACAGCCCGATAAACCACTGCCCCGGCGACAACGTCTCCTGCTTTTTGGCAAGCAGGGTGTCAATGGTCCTCTGCTCTTTTTCTATCAACAGGTCTATGGCCCGGTTAATAAAGGCGCTGCGGTTTGCCACCAGCCCCTCCTCTACCAATAGGTCAATGGCTGCCAATTTATCACTGTTTACGTTAATTGATACCTTTTCGCTTTCCATATCTATCCTCCTTTTATGCTCTGATTGTAGCATATTTGGCAGGTTATGTCAAGAAAATCCCCTCTCCCGATTGGCACACCTTCACGTTTTCCCACTTTCTCATACCCGTTATTTCCTTTTTTCCGTTTTTGTGATATACTAGCCTTGTAGAAGGCATGACCCCGGAAGATTGCAAGAACCGTTAGGAGGCAGTATGAAAAAGACACTGATCGTCATCGACATGCAAAACGATTTTATTGATATGGCTCTGGGCACCCCCCAGGCAGTCGCCATCCTGCCCAAGGTGAAGGCGAAAATTGAAGAGTACGTCCAAAACGGGGATGAAATCATCTTCACCCGTGACACCCACGGGGAGGACTATCTGACCACCACAGAGGGCAGGCACCTGCCCGTGCCCCACTGCATCCGGGGGAGCCGTGGCTGGGAGATCGCCGACGGCCTGTACGTGGAGGGGTGCAAGATCATTGATAAACCCAACTTCGGCTGGCCCAACTGGATGCTGGAAAAGCTGGAGGAGGTAGAGCTCATCGGCCTTTGCACCGACATCTGCGTGGTTTCCAACGCCCTGATCATCAAGGCTACCTTCCCCGACGCCCACGTGAAGGTAGACTCGTCGTGCTGTGCCGGCGTCACGCCCGAAAGCCACGAGGCAGCCCTGAAAACCATGGCAATGTGCCAGGTGGAGATTGTGTAAAGGAGCACCTATGAACACGTGTACCGAGCTGCAAGCCCACCTGGAAAAGCTAAAGGGCAAAAAACTCACCGACCTGCACATGGCGTGTGAGATGATGATGTTCACCTTTGAGGAGTATGCCCTACATACTTTGTGCCTGACTCGCATTGTCCTAAATGGCGATATCCTCACCACCACGCTGGATTACCAGTCCTGGGACGAGAAAGAGGATTCCCACAATGACGAATGGTACTTTGTAGAGCAGTATCGAGAGGGGATTCTTGGCGGAGTTGTCCTGTCTGTGACGGTGTCCCCCCTCCATGACCTGACCCTACAGTTGGATAACGGCATTAACCTGGAACTGTTTGTTAAAAACGGTTATCACCACTATGGCGAGGAGGAGGAGCAATGGCGCTTCTTCCCCATAGAAGACGACTCCCCCCACGTGGTAGTATATAGCAAGTCCACCGACCTGCCCCAGGCATAAAATCAAGCCACCGCCCACAAAAAAGAGCAAGCATAGCTTGCTCTTTTCACTTTTCCCTGCACTTCCTGCCCCTGGGCACTTGCTTTTTATCACGTTTGTGCTATAATACTACCCATAGATATTTTACGCATGCGGGGACGCTTTTCCCCCGCCAATTTTTTAAGGAGCAACCATGGGTAGCCTATTACTTACACTGATCTATATCTGCTTTGTCAGTCTGGGTCTACCCGACTCTCTTTTGGGCTCTGCATGGCCTGTAATGCACGCAGAGCTTGGGGTGCCCGTATCCTTCGCCGGGGTGCTGTCCATGACCATCTTCGTGGGCACTATCCTGTCCAGCCTATATAGCGATAGGCTTCTGCACAAATTCGGTGCGGGCAGGGTCACGGCGGTGAGCGTGGCTATGACGGCGGTTGCCCTGTTTGGCTTCTCTATCAGCTTTCGGTTTTGGATGCTCCTGCTTTGGTCCATTCCCTACGGTTTGGGGGCGGGTGCCATCGACGCCATTCTCAATAACTACGTGGCACTGCATTATAAGGCACAGCATATGAGCTGGCTGCACTGCATGTGGGGGCTGGGAGCCTCTGTTAGCCCCTACATTATGGGCTTCGCCTTGACCACCCTTGACAACTGGAGCTACGGATACCTGATCGTGGCGGTGATTCAAATCCTCTTGTCCCTGTTCATTTTCTTTAGCACCCCCCTTTGGAAAAAGGGCGGTGCAGATGCCCCCGCAGTGGCGAAGGCTCCCCTCTCCTTCCGAGAGATTTTCACCACCCCCGGGGTAGTGCCCTGCTTCATCACCTTTTTCACCTACTGCTCCCTTGAGGTCACCGCCTCTCTGTGGGCCAGCAGTTATCTGGTGGAAATATGGAGCTTCACCCCCGAGGCGGCAGCCAGCTTTGCCAGCATGTTCTATATTGGCATCACCTGCGGGCGGTTTGCCAACGGCTTCCTTGCTATGAAATGGCAGGACCGTTACCTGATCCGCCTGGGGCTGGGCGTGACCCTGGTGGGCATCTTACTGCTGTTCCTCCCCTTCCACGCAACTCTTGCCCTGGCAGGCTTTGCGGTGATAGGACTGGGCTGTGCCCCCATCTACCCCTGCATTATGCACATGACCCCCACCGTCTTTGGCGAGGATAAGTCCCAGGCAATGATGGGCGTGCAGACGGCATTTGCCTATACAGGCTGCCTGGTTGCACCCACCCTATTTGGAATGCTGGCAGAGCGTGTTTCCATTTCCCTGCTTCCCCTGTGCCTTCTTCTAATGCTCCTCCTCATGCTGGCAATGCACGAGACGGTTGTGAAAAAGGCAAAAAAATAAACCCACTTTCGAAAGGTAGAAAAATGAAAAAGAATCATACCAAACTTATCTGTATCTCCGGGGTGCTGGCCGCCCTGGTATACGTGGTCACCGCATATTTACATATCCCCACCTATAATGGCTACGTGCACTGTGGGGACGGACTGATATTCCTGGCGGCGTGCATTCTCCCCGCCCCCTACGCCGTTTTGGTGGGCGCAATTGGCGCCATGCTGGCAGACCTTTTGACGGGCTATGCCATTTGGGCCCCCGGCTCCCTGGTGATTAAGGCACTGATTGCCCTGCTATTCACTTGTAAGGCGAAGAAGATCGTTACTGCGAGAAACCTGTCCATGCTGTTTCCTGCGGCACTGGTGTCTGCCGGGGGATATTATTTTTACGAGGTGCTGATCACCGGTAGCTTTGTGGCCTCCCTTGCGGGAATTCCCGGTAGCCTGGTACAGGCAGTGGCAAGCATCCTGGTATTCGTGGTGGCAGGCATTGCCATGGATAAATTCAAGGTCAAAGACAGACTTTTGGGGGACTAAGATATGATGACTGTCACCTACGAGGGTAGAAACTCGATTTACGTAAATATGACCAACAGGTGCCCCTGTGCCTGCGTCTTTTGCCTCCGCCACCACAAAGACCACGTTTTCAGTGCCGACTCCCTGTGGCTGGAGCGAGAGCCCACCGTGGAGGAGGTCTGCCAAAGCATAGACACCTGGGACCTGACAAACTACGATGAGGTGGTCTTTTGCGGATACGGAGAGCCAACTGAAAGGCTGGACGACCTATTACAGGTGGCAGCACACATCAGGCAAAAGAGCTCTATCAAGATCCGCATCAACACAAACGGCCTCTCTGATCTGATCCACGGGGAGGATACCGCCCCCAAGCTAAAGGGGCTCATCGACACAGTATCCATCAGCCTGAATGCCACCAACCGTGAGGACTATTTCAGATTAGTCCGCCCCAAGTTCGGCCCCGCCTCCTACGACGCCATGCTCCGCTATGCCAAGAACTGCACCCAATACGTGCCCCATGTGGTCATGACGGTGGTAGACGTGGTCACCACCAAAGAGGAGCAGGCAGAAAGCAAAAAAATCTGTGACTCCTTAGGCGTGGAGCTCCGCATACGCCCCTACGAGGAAAACTGACCCCACGCCACGGGCGTGAAGAAGCAATACACGCACAAAACAGACCGCCACGGCTCGGATGAGCCGTGGCGGTTTTTGCGGATTTTATTGCATTTGCTCTGCAAATGCCTTATTCCCACTCAATGGTGCCCGAAGGTTTAGGTGTTAGATCGTACAGAACACGGTTGACACCCTTTACCTCGGTGGTGATACGACGGGTCAGGTGATGGAGCAGCTCATAGGGCAGCTCCTCGATGGTGGCGGTCATAGCATCCACGGTGTTTACCGCACGGATGATAACAGGGTATGCGTAGGTGCGGTTATCGTTCTCTACACCTACGGAACAGAAATCAGGGATAGCGGTGAAGTACTGCCATACCTTGCCCTCCAGACCGTGCTTTGCAAATTCCTCACGCAGGATGGCGTCGGACTCACGGACAGCCTCCAGACGGTCACGGGTGATAGCACCCAGGCAACGAACGCCCAGACCGGGGCCGGGGAAGGGCTGACGGTAAACCATGTTATCGGGCAGACCCAGAGCCACGCCCACCTCACGTACCTCGTCCTTATACAGCAGCTTCAGGGGCTCTACCAGAGAGAACTGCAGGTCCTCGGGCAGACCGCCTACGTTGTGGTGTGCCTTTACGCCGCCGCTCTCCAGAATATCGGGGTAAATGGTACCCTGGGCTAAGAACTCAATACCCTCCAGCTTGCGTGCCTCTTCCTCGAATACACGGATGAACTCGGCGCCAATGATCTTTCTCTTCTTCTCGGGCTCGCTGACACCCGCCAGCTTATCCAGGAAACGGTCAACGGCATCTACGTATACCAGGTTGGCATCCAGCTCTTTACCGAATACGTTGACTACCTGCTCGGGCTCACCCTTACGCAGCAGACCGTGGTTTACGTGTACGCAGACCAGCTGACGGCCAATTGCCTTAATCAGCAGGGCGGCCACAACAGAGGAGTCTACCCCTCCCGACAGAGCGAGCAGAACCTTTTTATCCCCTACCTGCTGACGCACCAGGGCTACCTGCTCCTCAATAAAGGCCTGTGCCAGGGCAGGCGTATTAATACGTGCCATAGAGGCAGGTCTTACGTTACAATCCATAACTGTTCCTCCTAAAGAAGCTCAAAAAAATGTTTATAGTGAATTATACCATATAAAAAAAGCATTTTCAATATTTTTCGCCCTACCAAATGATGTTTTTTTCTGTTTTTTCTTTCCCCTCCCCGCCCTTGCCTTTTTGGCAAAAGTTTGCTATACTGTCCCCAGAAGACTCAGGAGGTGGATATGAAAACACCCTTTTATGAAAACAAGTCCCGCCCCATACAGATCTCCGGTGCCAATGACCTTACGCCCTCTCCCCATTTCCATAAGGAGATCGAAATGATCTACGTCAGGCGGGGTGGCTGCGTTGCCCACGGAGACAGATTTTGTGCCCGTATGCAGGAGGGAGACCTGTTTATTTCCTTCCCCAACCAAATTCATTACTACGAGAGCTGCCAGATCGGCGACTATTATCTGGGAATTTTCTCCCCCGATATTTTCTTCTCTCTAAGAGAGGTACTGCACGACCAGTATCCAAAGCAGAACGTGATCTCCCTGTCCCGGGAAGACCCCCTGAGAGAGCTGCTGGAGCGGTCTGCATCCCGTCGGGGGGAATACCGCCGCTGTGCCATGGCAGGAGATCTGCACCTGATCATGAGTGAGCTGCTCCCCCGCCTGAACCTGAAGCCCCGTGCCAGCGGTGAAAACAGCTCTCTCAAGAGCCTCTTGGAATACTGTGCCGCCTCCTACCGCTCTGACCTGTCCCTGGACGATGCCGCAGAGGCACTGCACCTCAGCCGCTACCACCTCTCCCACCTGATCAATACCAAGCTGGGCATGGGCTTCAACGCCTATATCAACACCCTGCGTGTCAACGCCGCCAGCACCCTCCTGTCCTCCACCTCTATGCGTACCACCGACGTGGCAGGCGAGGTAGGCTTCGGCTCCATCCGCTCCTTCAACCGTGCCTTCCGCGAGGTCACCGGCATGTCCCCCCTGGACTACCGCAAGCTGACCTATCGGGAAGAAAACAACTGACCACAAAAAAGGAACTACACGTTGCCTTGTGTAATTCCTTTTTTTATTTACGGTCATACCGAAGTTCGCTCGTTCCCAAGTGACTGCATTTCGGGCAGAAATCCCCGTTCTCGCCCCGAAGGCGTACACCCTAAGCAAAGGAGAACGAACAGGCTTCGAGGAGAAAACTTCGATCGCGACCCGAAGGTGTACGAGTGTACTCCGAGAGGGAGTGAGTGAAGTTAGCAAATAAAAAAATATAACAAAAAGGCGGAAAAGCCATTGGCTTTTCAACCTTAAAAATTGCCAGACAGAAAGCGAAAAAAGAGAGTTATACAAAGTCAGTATAACTCTCTTTTTTATTTGCGTTTATCCCGAAGGATGTTCGTTCAAAATCAGGGGTTGTTGACGGAGTGTACGTCGTCAATTACCTTCTGAATCTCCGCCACCAGCTCTGCATCCTCTGTAGCATCCAGGCGGGTATACCGTCCCATGTTAGAGGAAGCACCCGTGTTGATCACCACGCCCTGTGCCGACTCGCCGGTGATGGCGGTAAACAGTGCTACTGCGGTGATATAGCTACCCAGGGTACCGTCGTTGGCACCTGCGTGGGGATATGCGGACAGGTGGATCTGGTCGTTATAGATACACAGAATACCGTACTCCTGAATGTATGCCTTCTTTGCCAGCTCGGGGGGAACCGCCTTACCGGGCTCGCTGGACTCACCGGGATCGTCATAGTCACCGTCCAGGTTCAGGTCGGTGCCGGTGCCTCTGGACTTCAGATAGTAGTCGTTGTTACGGGCCATATAACCCTCAAAGCCGGGCAGCGCACCCGCCTTGATCTTCTTATCCAGAACGGAGAGGATCTCGCCTGCGGATACCAGAATGATATTGACATCCTCGTCAGCATATCTGCTTCTCAGAGCCTCCATCAGGAGGTCGGTGGTCTGCTGATTGGGGGCAGTGTTTACGGCAGTGCCCTGGGTGGTGTACTCAGCCTCCCAGAATTCGGAATAGGTGTAAATGCCGTTGCCGTCGGTATCTACCTTATGGGCCTCCAGACCCTCCAGGTTGAACCAGGTCTGGTAAACAATGAAGGTGTCGGTGCCGCAGCCGTTCTTTCTCTGCTCCAGAGCATAGTCGATCATAGTCTCCAGCGTCTGGATATCACCCTGACGGTAGTACTCATAGTAAGCACCGTCAAGGCCCTTAATGTCAGTCTTGGGGGTGGTGGTGCAATCCTTGTACTGGGCGGGGGTGTTCAGGTGGTTAGCATACAGCTGCAGAGATACGAAATCGTACTGCTTGGAAGCCATAGAGGTGAAATAGTTATCACCCTTAGCGAAAGGGCCCTTGGAAATCAAGCTATAAGGGGTAAACTCACCGGTCTCGGCGTTCTTTACGCCCACGTGCTCTGCCAGGGTGATACCACCGGCGTTCTGCTGATCAAAGGTCAGCTTATAGCCCTGAGCCTTAAACAGAGCAGTCAAACGTTCAGGGGAAATACTGGTGGTCAAGCTGTTACCCACGAAATATCCGTGAATCGCCTTCAATTCTCCTGTTGCAGTGCCATCTGCCTCCTGTGCCTGTGTAGCGGACAGCAGGTCGGCACCCTGAATATGGGGCATTACAGCCACCAGCATAATCAAAGCCATGATTAAGGACAGTGCGCGTCCAAGCTTCATTGCCTTCATGCGTATGTACCTTTCCTTTCCTTGCGATAGATATACGTATATATTTTACTATAAATAGACCACCCTTCGCAACACCTTCGCTCTCTTTTTCCGCCCGTTCACAGAAAGTTAACATTTCCGCCGGCCCTTCGCTATGCGAAGCTTTATCCCCACGCCCGCCAAAAGGACGGGAAGGTTTCGAGCAGAAATCCACGATCGCGACCCGAAGGTGTACGAGTGTACTCCGAGAGGGAGCGAGCGTAGATAGCAAACAAAAAATATTTTATAAAACGGGAGAAAAGCTCCCGGCTTTTCTTCCTCGCATGGCGGACGATATAAAAAAGAGTGCTACCGAAACAGGTAACACTCTCTATTTTTTGTTTGCGTTTATGCCGAAAGATTCTCGTCCTTACAGAGAACGCAGGTAGGTAATACTTTCCTTAGCACACTCTACGGGAGTCTTACCGGGGGTAGGACTGTCCTGCTCTACCACCACCCACTCTACACCGCAGACCTGGGCCTCGGCAAGAATGGCAGGGAAATTCTGCACACCGCTGCCAACAGAGCGGAATTCGAACTTCCGGGGTGCCTCCTTCTTCTCCTTGTCGTCCACACCGATGAGGGCGTACATGTTCTCAGCCTTGCTGCCCACGAAATCCTTCAGGTGCAGGATGCCCATGCGGCCGGCATACTTATGCATATACTCGGTGGGCACCTCGCCGCCTACGTTCACCCAGCAGGTATCCAGCTGGGGCTGCAGCAGGGTGGCATCTACCAGGCGGAAGAGCTTATCCAGGGCGTACTCGCCATCCAGCTTCACAAACTCAAAGTCGTGATTGTGGTAGCACAGCTGCATGCCGTACTCCTTTGCCTTCTTGCCGAACACGCTCATGTCGGCGATCACCTGATCGAACAGCTCACCGCCGGGGCGATACTCGGGGAGCAGATAGGGGATCACGATAAACTTACAGCCCAGCTCGGCATAGTCAGCCATCAACTGGTCGGGGTTTGCCTTTACGTCCACGTAGGGAACGTGGGCGGAGATGGGGGTCAGGCCGTGCTTTTCACACAGTGCCTTCATCTGGGCGGGGGTCAGACCGTACAGGCCTGCAAACTCCACGCCGTCATAGCCCATTTCCTTTACCTTGGCAAGGGTGGCGTCCACGTCCTTTGCCATTTCATTTCTCAGGGAATACAGCTGTATAGCAACAGGAAATTTCATACGTTTCTCCTTAGATCTCGGGAATTTCTACGGTTACCTCGCGGCCCAGCTCGCTGGAGCGGAAGATACCGTCAATGATAGCCTGGTTGTACAGGATCTCATCGGTGGGAACGGGAGCCTTACCGCCGGTAATGATGGCGTTCAGGAAGGAACGGATCTTGCGGTCCCACAGATCGGTGGTGGCGGGCAAGAGAGGAATGGTGGTGCTCACAGGCTCACCTGCTACGTCGTGGTACAGGGTCATGGGCTTAGTGAAGGTGCCGTTCCAGCAGTCGGTGGAGGGAATACGCAGGGCACCCTTAGTACCCATGATGATGGTGTCACCGGGGGTATCCACGTGCATGTACCATGCAATACGGAAGTCCAGGATCACGTCGCCCTCCAGACGGATGTATGCGGAGGCAAAGTCGTCAACGGAGAACTTCTTAGCGCACTCGGGCTTACCAACCTGGGCGTATGCCTCGGGGGTGGTGCCGAAATAGTCGGTAGCACGGCCGGAAACGGTCAGGGGCTTAGGATTGCCCAGGGCGTTCATAACCAGGTCGATGGAGTAGCAGCCGATATCGCCCACTGCACCCAGACCTGCCTTATCGTTTTCAATGAAGGTTTCGGACCAGCTTACGGGAATACCGTGACGGCGGCCGCCACCGGTCTGTACGTAGTATACCTTACCCAGCTCGCCGGACTGCACGATCTTCTTGATCATCTGCATGTTGGCGTCAAAGCGGGGCTGGAAGCCAACGGAAACGATCTTGCCGGACTTCTTCTCTGCACGGCAGATCTCCAGTGCCTCGTCCAGGGTAACGCTCATGGGCTTCTCCAGCAGTACGTTCACACCCTTCTCCAGTGCATAAACGGTGCACTCCTTGTGGGTGCGGTTGTAGGTGCAGACGCTGACAGCATCCAGCTCTACGGTATCCAGCATCTCACGGTAGTCAACG
Organism: Eubacteriales bacterium; assembly: GCA_045656805.1. GTDB lineage: Bacteria > Bacillota > Clostridia > Oscillospirales > CAG-272 > UBA1740. Next base: position 18,033 of record JAZORW010000085.1, read on the forward strand.
AATGCCTTCGCATCATTCAGCTCGTACTTCTTCAGTACAGCCTCGGCCTTACCGGGGATCAGGTCGCAGGCAGCAACGATCTCTGCATCGCTCTGGTTCAGGTAAGATCTGATGTGGCTGTGGGAGATACCGCCGGTACCGATAATACCGATGCGGAGCTTTCTGTCGCTCTTCACCTGCACGGTCTCGGTCTGAGAGGTGCTGAAGTTATTCATATCCAATGCCATATTTTTGTTCCTCCTTCAAAGAACTATATATTAATTTTTTGGGAAAACGAAAGGGGGCGTCAAATCACGAACTGACGCATGTAGCGGTAGGACAGCAGAATGGAGTCCAGAATTCTCTCGCGGCTACCCTCGAACGCCTTATCCTCCACCTCTACGCAGGCGTAGCCCTCGTAGCCGATGTCGGTGAGAGCAGATACGTATCTGCCCCAATCCACGTCGCCCAGACCGGGGAGCTTGGGACTCATGTACTCCAGAGGGTATGCCATGATGCCCACGTCATTCAGGCGGTCGGGATACAGCTTAATATCCTTAAAGTGTACGTGGAAGATCTTATTTTTAAATTCATACAGAGGCTTTACGTAGTCCATCTGCTGCCAAATGAAATGGCTGGGATCGTAGTTGATACCGAAGTTATCGGAGGGCAGAAGCTCAAACATCTTTCTCCACAGCTTGGGGGTGGTGAACAGATTCTGTCCGCCGGGCCACTGGTCACGGCCGAAGAGCATGGGGCAGTTTTCAATAGCCACCTTGACGCCCTCCTTCTCCGCCTGACGGATGATGGGGGGCCAGATCTGGGAGAACAGCTCCAGGTTTTCCTCCACGCTCTTGGTCTGGTCTCGGCCGATAAAGGTGGTGACCATATTTACGCCCAGCAGGGCACTCATGTGAATGACCTTCAGCAGATGGTCAATATTTGCCTGCCGCTTGGTAAGATCCCCATCCATGGTGTTGGGGTAAAACGCCAGAGAGGAAATGGAGATCCCCTTTGCCTTGGCGTATTCCTTTACGTAGGAAATATAGGCAGGGTCGGTATTGTCCACGTCGATGTGGCTTACTCCTGCATATCTGCGCTCTGCCTTGCCCTGGGGCCAGCAGGCTACCTCCACGCACTCATACCCGCTATCTGCAGCGTGGTCCATCATTTCTTCAAATGTAAAGCCGTCGTAAATTGCACTTACTACACCGAGCTTCATGACTTGTCCTCCTAAAAATAGTTACGTTTGTTTCCCATAAGGGATATTTGCACTCTTTCGCAGGCACTCCATCAGGGTATGCACTGCCAGGGTATCCCGGTATAGGGCCTGGTAGTCCTCCCGGGTCGCCTCAGGCTGGGTAATATAGCGGGCGAAGGCCTCTACCTCCCCCAGCATTACCTGTACCCTGGGGGGTACCTCTACCAAGGTCTGAGTCTTATCACCCACTGTCAGGGTCACCCCTGCGTATTGGGAGATATAGGTGATCTTCACCTCTCCTCGCTCTCCCCGTATGACGCTGCCCTCCGCACCCTGCCGCGTCTTGCGGTAGATCAGGCGGGCACAGAAGGTGCCGTAGTCCAGGGTTGCCTCTCCCTCTCCGTCTGCCCCGGGGGGCAGGAAGGTGGCGGTGGCAGTGGCACTCTTGGGGGCGCCCAGCAGGTCTACTGCCCCCCAGGCACAGTAAATGCCCAGATCCATCAGGCATCCGCCCCACAGGGATAGGTCGAAAATGTTTTGTCTTTCTCCCCCAAGATAGGCATCCAGGCGGGAGGAATATTGGCTGAAGTCAAAGATTGCCTCGCGAATCGGCCCGATGGCAGCCACCGCCTCCTTCACCCGGGGTCTTGCGTAAGTGTGGCGGGGCATAATTGCCTCCATATAGATCAGGCCCTTTGCCTCTGCCAAGCGATATAGCTCTTCGTACACCCCGGGGTGGGTTACAATGGGCTTCTCGCACAAAACGTGCTTGCCGTGACTCAGGCACACACGGCTCTGCTCTTCGTGCAGACCGTTGGGGGAGGCAATGTAGACGGCGTCAACGGGCGCCTCTTTTGCGAAGGCTTCCATATCCGAAAACACCCGGGCTCCGCCATAGGGCGCGGCAAAGGCCTCCCCACGGCTCTTCTCTCTTGACAGCACTGCCCCCAGGCAAAACTGCCCGGATAGGGTGACGGTGTCAAGGAGCTGCTGTGCAATATGGCTGGTGCCGATGACTCCCAGGCGTATCACCGGGCAGGGCAAACGAGGGTGCCTGTCCTATCGGACTCAAAGGCCGCCTCCATCACCGCCAGCACGCGGCGTACCTGGGCGTGGGTGATCAGCTGCTCACACTCACCGTCCATAGCACGGCAAAAGTTGCGGTAGAAATCGTGGGCGTCCACCACGGGGCGTTCCACCTCATATTCGTCTAGGGTCAGGGAATCTCTGGGTGCCATGGTCTTGGTAATGCCCGCCGCATTCTGTACGGGGGTCACGTCCTTTTCGCACCAGGCGGTGAGACGGGCAACCTTTGCCTTCTGTCTCCAGTCCTGGATAATGGCAGAGCCATCCTTACATCTGAGATAGAAGCGGGGCATGGGCAGGAAATTATAGGTGCCTACCTCTACGTGGGCGGTCTTGCCACCCTCGAAATAGATCTCCAGCTTAAAGCCGTCGTCCACCTCTTGGTTGGTAATGTGAGAATTCACACACCACACCCCACGGACGGGCTCTTTTATGATCTGCAAAATCTGGTCAATGAGGTGCACGCCCCAGTCCAGGATCATGCCGCCGCCTGCGGGCTTTGTACATCTCCAGTCGCTGGGAATGCCACGGGAGCCGTGTACGCGGGACTCAATATCGATCAGCTCACCGATCTCCCCGCTGTCCACCAGCCCCTTCATAGCCAGAAAGTCTACGTCCCAGCGTCTGTTCTGATGCACCGTCAGCTTCACGCCACCCAGACGGGCGGCATCCACCATGCGGTCAAAGGCGGCAACCGACATTTCCACGGGCTTCTCACAGATGGTATGCTTACCGGCAAGGCAGGCGGCGCACACGATCTCCTCGTGAGAATCGTTGGGGGTGGCTACCACCACGCCCTCTACCTTGGGGTCGCTCAGCAGTGCCTCCAGGGTGGGATACACGTGGATACCTGCCGCTCTTGCGGCCTCACAGCGCTTCTCGGAAATATCGTAAATACCGGCCAAAGTGGCTACGTCGCTCTTTTGGATCTGGGTGCAATGCCATGCGCCCTGTCCGCCGTAGCCGACCACAGCAAAAGTTTTCATTGTTTCTCAGTCCTCAAGGGGTTTTTTAACGTGGGGGCATTCCAGCTTCTCTTGACGGTAGATGGGATTTGCCCAGTGAATGGCGTTGCGGATCACCCGCAGCACGTCGGGGTTGTGGTAGGTGGGGAAGGTCTCGTGACCGGGCTGGAAATAGAACACCCGCCCCAGGTTGCGGCGATAGCAGCAGCCTGCACGGAACACCTCGCCGCCCTCGAAGGAGCCGATAAACACCAGCTCGTCAGGCTCGGGAATGGAGAAGGGCTCACCGTAGGTCTCCTCTTCCTCCAGATAAATGAAGCGACCAATGCCCTGGGCAATGGGATGGGCAGGATTACATACCCATACCAGCTCGTGGTCCCCGTCCTCACGCCAGGTCAGGTTACAGGGGGTACCCATCAGCAGCTTAAAGGGCTTGGAATGGTGGGCGGAATGCAGGAAAATGGCACCCATACCGCGCAACACCGCCGTCTGGACTCTTTGTGCCACCTCGTCGGGCACCTTTCCGTGAGCCATGTGGCCCCACCAGATCAGCACGTCGGTGTCAGCCAAAACCTTTTCGGTCAGACCGCATTCGGGGTCATCCAGGGTGACGGTGCGGACGGTGATCTCCTCGTCCTCCAGCCCTGCCTTCAGGGCACCGTGAAGCCCCTGAGGGTAGATTTCATTCACCCTTTTATTGGTCTTTTCATGCACGTTTTCGTTGTAGACGGTTACGCGAATCATACCACTATCTCCTTATTTAGGTAGGATACTCCTACTATGTACCTCCATTATAGCCCATCCCATACCCACCTGCAAGCCATTATCCATCGTTTTTTTAGCCAAATCTTGCGGTGTTTGTAAATGGTGAACAAAAATCCACCCCCGTATTTTGCAATATGCAAAACACCCCTTCCGATTTTTCCTCCCTTGCCCCGATTTCTCATCCGTAAGCACGAAAAAAGCACGCAGGGGCTCCCCCGCGTGCTTTGGGTCATATTGACAGGACAAGATGCATAGGATGCATCAAAGGTGTGCCAGCTTGGAGGCACAGGCGGCGCAGACCAGCTTGCCCTCGAAGGGCTTCAGCTCCTCTCTAGAGTCGCAGAAAACACAAGCCACCTCGTGCTTGTGAATATGGATCTTCCCGTTTTCCATATTGATCTCCAGGGGGTCGCCTGCCTTGATCTGCAGGGTGCGGCACATCTCCTTGGGGATCACGATTCTGCCCAGATGGTCAATTACACGAACGATTCCGGTTGTAGTCTTCATTTGCGGTTACCTTCCTTCCTTTTTTTACCTTTATTATACTCACATCGACCTTCTGCGTCAAGGAGTTCTATGAATTTTTTACCAGAATTTACAAATTGTTTATCTTTATGTCGATTTATGGAGAATTCTCTGCCACAGGGTCTCATTCACTGTATCAGGCAAACGGTTCCCCCTGCCCAATACGGCTCTATCGAGGAAATTCGCCTCCGCAGCCTGCGGCCTGCCTCTCTATGTATGGGGGGTGAAAATCTGCCCCTGCCCTTTATCGCCACCCGCGAAATGCTACAGGAAATTCTCCACACCTTTTGTGGCGGGTCTATCTACGCCTACCGCGACACCCTGTGCCGGGGATACCTTCCCCTGCCGGAGGGGGCACGGCTGGGGATTGGAGGACGGGCTGTCACCGAG
>JAZORW010000086.1:0-4455 GCA_045656805.1 Eubacteriales bacterium
CCTCTGTCAGGGGGGCATTCATAGCGGGGGAGGGAATATCCCCCTCCACGCAAATTCGCTTGCCCCGTGGGGTGGTCAGGGTCAGGGTGGCAGGGGTGCCCTCCAAAATACGGCACTCTGCCCTAAGAGCCACGGGGGACAGGGCAGGGGGCTCCTCTAAAGCACGGCTGTTTGCCTTATCCTCCTCTCGCCTCACACCCAGCATGCCATTCCAGGGCTTTCCCTGATAATAGCCGTCGGTGAGACCGTCGCGGGAGAAGATGCGCTTTAGCTCCTCCATCTCGGCAGGGGTGGCACCCCGCCTCTCATCCAGCAGACGGCGGAAAATACGGGTGACACTATATACGTATGCAGGGCTCTTCATGCGCCCTTCGATTTTCAGACACGCTACGCCGCTGTCGATCAGTGCGGGAATATGCTCCGCCAGTGACAGATCCTTCAGCGATAGGGGATATCCCCCCTCATAGGGCAGGCGGCAGGGCTGGGCACATTCCCCACGGTTTCCGCTTCTTCCCCCCACAAGAGAGGAGAACAGGCATTGACCGGAATAGCTGACGCACAGCGCCCCATGGACAAAGGCCTCTATTTTCTGGGGGGCGTCCTGCACTGCACGCTCCAGATCCCCTCGGGATAGCTCTCTCGCCATCACCACGGTGTCACAGCCCAGATCCTGGATGGCCTTGGCTCCGGAGGCACTGTGTAAAAACAGCTGGGTGGAGGCGTGAATGGGCAACCGGGGCAAATACCGTCTTAATAGGGTAATCAGCCCCACGTCGGCACAGATCAGGGCATCTACCCCCATTTCCCACAGGGAGGAGGCGTATTCTACGGCTTCCCACACCTCCCGTTCCCACAGAAGGGTATTCAGGGTCACGTATACCTTCACCCCCCTGGCGTGGGCATGGGCAATGGTTTTACGGAGGGTGTCGGCGTCAAAATTCTCGGCATAGGCACGGGCACTGAACTGCTTCCCGCCCAGATAGATGGCGTCTGCCCCTGCGGCGATGGCAGCCATGGCAGCCTCGCATCCACCGCTGGGAGACAGCAATATGGGTAGCGCACTCTGTCTTTTCACCGTTTCCCCTCCTCTCTCAAAATTCAGGGTCTCCCCTGTTGCTTCTTACTTCTTATACCGTCTGCCGGTTTCTCTCAGGTACAGATCCAGCTCTCTTGTCCAGTCGGTCTGGATAATATCGTACCCACGGTCTACCAGCCATCCCCAGCCCTTTTCAGGATCCCCGCGCATAGCGGTATCGTCACTGTGGTGGGCGGCCAGGACGGCGCGGTAATCGTACACGATAGAGTTGACCCACACCAGCTTTCCTGCCTTGTGCATCATCTCCACGTATGCCTCCTGGCTCAGGGGGCTCTCCTCGGTGGTGAACAGCACCTCTGCACCCACGTAACGGATGCGGCGGCGGAGCAGCTCCTCATGGCAGTCAGAGTTCCAGATAATGGGCAGATACTGAATATCCGAGGCATACTCCTCTATCAAATCGAAAAGCTCTTTTTTGGGCTCGGTCTTGACAATGATCTGGTCCTGCATGCCGAAGGCACGGATCATATCGGAGATTTCACGGGGGTGATCCCAGAACTTATCTACGTTAATAAAGCAGCGACCGCGGAAGGTCTCAAATACCTCCTCGAGAGAACACAGAGAGTATTCGGTAAAATCTCTGTCATAGTTGACGTATCTTACCTGCTCCTTGATCTCGTCATAGGTCAGATCCTTAATTCTCTTGCCGCTGAGGCGGAGGTGGTTCTCCTCCTTCCAGGGGTGGAAGATCACCAGCTTTCCATCCTTGGTCCTATCTACGTCGATCTCGATCATATCTGCCCCCTGCTTCAGGGCGATCTCGTAGGAGGTCAGGGTATTACAGGGAATATTTCCGCCGAAGGTACCTCTGTGGGCGGTAATGATCACACGCTCCTCGGCACACTTGGCAATATCGAAATTATGAAAATTTTCTTTCATGGGGCTCACCTCTTCCTTTTTTTATATTGTAGCATACAGCCCCCTTCAAAAGCAAGAAAAAGCGGCACGAAGTACCGCTTTTTCCATATTTAGCTTTTAGACCGGGTTAAGAGTACAGGTCAGCCAGCTTCTTCAGGTGCTCGTAGCGTGCCTTAGCAGTCTCGTCAGCCTTCTCGAACAGAGCAGCAGCTCTCTCGGGGAAGGTCTGAGCCAGACGGGCATAACGAGCCTCGCCCTTAATGAAGGACTGGTAGTCACCGGTAGGCTCCTTGCTATCCAGGGAGAAGGCAGGCTTGCCCTCAGCCTTCAGGGTAGGATTGTAACGGAACAGGTTCCAGTAGCCTGCCTCAACGGCCTTCTTCATCTCGAACTGGCAGTTCTGCATACCGCCACCCTTAATGCCGTGCATTTCGCAGGGTGCGTAGCCGATTACCAGAGAGGGTCCGGGATATGCCTCAGCCTCAGCCAGGGCCTTCATCAGCTGGTTGGTATCAGCACCCATAGCTACCTGAGCTACGTATACGTAACCGTAGGACATAGCGATCTCAGCCAGGCTCTTCTTGCCGATGGCCTTACCGGCAGCAGCAAACTGTGCTACCTGACCGATGTTGGAGGCCTTGGAAGCCTGTCCGCCGGTGTTGGAGTATACCTCGGTATCGAATACCATTACGTTTACGTCCTCGCCGGAAGCCAGAACGTGGTCCAGACCGCCGAAGCCGATATCGTATGCCCAACCGTCGCCACCGAAGATCCATACGGACTTCTTGGACAGGTAATCCTTCTCAGCGAGGATCTTCTTGCACAGGTCGCAGCCGCAGCCCTGAATAGCAGCTACCAGGGCATCGGTTGCCTCGGTGTTCTTAGTGCCGTCCTCGAAGGTTTCCAGGTATGCATTGGCAGCAGCCTTGATCTCCTCGGTTGCACACTCAGCGGTCAGCAGCTGCTCAACGTAGCCCTTCAGCTTCTCACGGATGGTCTTCTGACCGATAGCCATACCGAAGCCGTGCTCTGCGTTATCCTCGAACAGGGAGTTAGCCCATGCGGGACCGCGGCCGGTCTTGTTGTTTACGGTGTAGGGAGTTGCGGGAGCGGAGCCACCCCAGATAGAGGAGCATCCGGTTGCGTTGGAGATGTACATTCTCTCACCGAACATCTGAGTGATCAGACGTGCGTATGCGGTCTCTGCACAGCCTGCGCAAGAGCCGGAGAACTGCAGCAGGGGCTGCTTGAACTGGCTACCCTTTACAGAGTTGGAGTACAGCTCGGTCTTCTCGCTGACAGCCTTGGATACGGCGTAGTCGAATGCAGCCTGCTGATCTGCCTGGCTGGCAGAGGTGGTCATGCGGATTGCGTAATCCTCGGGATTCGCCTTCACGCCGGCAGCGGCAGCCTTCTTATCTACGTTGATGTTTACAGGACATACCTTCACGCAGTTGGTACAGCCCATGCAGTCCAGGGGAGAGATCACTACGCTGAACTTGTAGTTGGTCTTCACGATGGGCTTGGATGCGAACTTAGTGGAAGCGGGAGCGTTAGCAGCCTCCTCCTCGGTCATTGCGCTGGCACGGATAGCAGCGTGAGGACATACGAAGGAGCAGTTGTTACACTGGATACACTTCTCGGGGTTCCATACGGGTGCGAATACGGCTACGCCGCGCTTCTCGAACTCGGTAGAGCCCTGGGGGAAGGTACCGTCTGCCATATCCTTAAATGCGGATACAGGCAGGGTGTCACCGTCCATACGGCTAACGGGCTTCAGGATGTTGTTTACGAAGTCGATCAGATCCTTGCGGTCACCGGTAGCGGCAGCCTCGGGAGCATCCTCACCGGCGTCTGCCCATGCAGCGGGAACGTCAACCTTCACCAGTGCGCCTGCACCCATCTCGATTGCCTTGTGGTTCTGAGCAACCACCTCTTCACCGAACTTGGAGTAGGACTTGGTTGCCATGTACTTCATGTAACCGATAGCCTCCTCGGAGGGCATGATCTTTGCCAGAGCAAAGAAGGCAGACTGCAGGATGGTGTTCTTAACCTTCATGTTGCCAACCTCGTTCTTAGCGATAGCGGTGGCATCAATGACGTAGAACTGAACGTTGTTCTTAGCAATGTAGGACTTCACGGATGCGGGGAGCTTCTCCTCCAGCTCAGCGCCGGTCCAGCTGCAATCCAAGAGGAAGGTACCGCCGGGCTTAACGTCCTGAACGATCTTATAGCCCTTCAGGATATAAGACACGTTGTGGCAGGCAACGAAGTCTGCCTTGTTGATGTAGTAATGGCTCTTAATGGGAGCGTCACCAAACTGCAGGTGAGAAATGGTAACACCACTGGTCTTCTTAGAGTCATACTGGAAGTATGCCTGAATGTACTTATCGGTGTGGTCACCGATGATCTTGATGGAGTTCTTGTTTGCACCAACGGTACCGTCGCCGCCCAGACGCCAGAACTTGCAGGCGATAGAGCCGGCAGGAGCGGTATCGGGA
>JAZORW010000087.1:0-11059 GCA_045656805.1 Eubacteriales bacterium
AGGCATATCGCACCGCAAACGGTGAGATCTGCATGTTTCGCCCTGAGGAGAACATTCGCCGTCTGAACCAGTCTGCAGACCGTCTGTGCCTGCCCCAGCTGGATGAAGAGTTCGCACTGAAGGCCCTGGACACCCTGGTAGAGCTGGAGAAGGAGTGGGTTCCCCACAGTGAAGGAACCTCCCTGTACATCCGCCCCTTTATGTACGGTGCTGACCCCCACCTGGGCGTGCATGCAGTACACAGTGCCGTATTCTGCATTATTTGCTCTCCCGTAGGTGCTTACTATGCTGAGGGGCTGAACCCCGTTAAGATCGTTATTGAGGATCAGGACGTGCGTGCTGTCCGTGGCGGCACCGGTTATGCCAAGTGCGGCGGTAACTATGCTGCCAGCCTGCGTGCAGGTGCAAGAGCCGAGAAGCGTGGATATACCCAGGTTCTGTGGCTGGACGGTGTTGAGAGAAAGTACGTAGAGGAAGTGGGTAGCATGAACGTTATGTTCAAGGTAGGCGGTAAGATCATTACCCCCGCCCTGACCGGTTCCGTGCTTCCCGGTATTACCCGTAAGTCTTGCATCGAGCTGCTCCGTGACTGGGGCTATACGGTAGAGGAGCGTCTCTTCTCCGTAGACGAGCTGACCGAGGCCGCTAAAAACGGTCAGCTGGAGGAGGCGTGGGGCACCGGTACTGCCGCAGTGGTATCTCCCATTGGACGTCTGTGCTTCCAGGATACTGAGTATTCTGTAGGTGATGAGAGCATTGGCGAGGTAACCCAGAAGCTGTATGATAAGCTGACCGCCATCCAGTGGGGGAAGGAAGCAGATCCCTACGGCTGGTGCCATAAGGTATGCTAAGCTTTTCGCCCAAAAGACCCCTGCGTCGGGTGACGCTGTTTGCGGGCCACTATGGCTCAGGAAAAACCAATCTGGCCGTAAACTGGGCCATGTATTTGCGTGGCCTGGGACGTGACGTGGCAATCGCTGACCTGGATATTGTAAATCCCTATTTCCGTACCAAGGATAGCCAAAAGGAGCTGGAGGATGCGGGAATCCCCCTGATCTCTCCTGCTTTCGCCAACACCAACGTGGACCTGCCCGCACTGCCTGCCGCAGTGTATGAGCTGGTGACGCGGCGTGATAGAATGGCGGTTCTGGATATTGGCGGTGATGACCGCGGTGCTTACGCCCTGGGTCGGTATGCCCCCACTATTTTGGAGGAAGGGGATTATGAGATGGTGTATGTGACGAATTTCTGCCGCCCCCTGACCCCAACCCCCGAGGATGCCCTGGAGGTGATGCGGGAAATAGAGGTGGCCTGCGGCATTCCCTTTACCGCCATCGTGAACAATTCCAATCTGGGACATGACAGCACCCCAGAGGGGCTGCGTGCCACCTTTGAGAAGGCAGAGAAGCTGTGCGAGATCAGCGGTCTGCCCCTCATGATGCATTCTGCCACCGTGCAGGTTGCAGAAGAGATGGTAGGGGAGAGGGTCTTCCCCATGAATTTACAAGGTAAATATTTCGATATTGAAGGAGAATAATATGGCAAAGGTAACCTTTTCTCAGGATTTGTGTAAGGGTTGCGGCCTGTGCGTGAACGCGTGCCCTAAGCACTTGATCGTAATCGCACGGGACAAAATCAATAAGAAAGGACATTCCCCCGCTGAAATCACGGATATGTCTGCGTGCATCGGTTGCGCATTTTGCGCCACCATGTGCCCTGACTGCGTGATCAGGGTGGAAAAGTGAGGTGTGAAACATGGCAGAAAAAGTACTTATGAAGGGTAATGAGGCGATTGCAGAGGCTGCTATTCTGGCAGGCTGCCGCCACTACTTCGGTTACCCCATCACCCCTCAGACAGAAATTGCGGCCTATATGGCTAAGAGAATGCCCAAAATCGGTGGCGTTTTCCTTCAGGCGGAGAGCGAAATCTCTGCTATTAACATGGTATATGGTGTAGCAGGTGCTGGCTTTAGAGTTATGACCTCTTCCTCTTCTCCCGGAATTTCCCTGAAACAAGAGGGCATTTCCTACATCGCTGGTGCAGACCTGCCTGCCCTGATCGTAAACGTGCAGAGAGGTGGCCCTGGCCTGGGTGGTATACAGCCCTCTCAGTCCGACTAGTTCCAGTCTACCAAGGGTGCCGGTCACGGCGATTATCATCTGATCGTACTGGCTCCCGCATCTGTGCAGGAGATGGCAGATATGACCTCCCACGCCTTTGATCTGGCAGACAAGTATCGCATGCCCGTAATGCTGCTGGCAGACGGTACCATGGGCCAGATGATGGAGCCCGTAGCCCTGCCTGAGCCCTCTACCTCTAAGGAGGAGAAGCCCTGGGCAGTTACCGGTACAAAGGGTGAGAGAAAGCATAACATCATTAACTCTCTGTATCTGAAGCCTGAGGAACTGGAGCGTACCAACATCGAAAGATACGAGCGCTACAAGGAAATCGAGCAGAACGAGGTTAAGTACGAGAGCTACCTCATGGAGGATGCAGAGTACTGTGTGGTTGCCTTCGGTATTGCCGCACGCGTATCTAAGAATGCGGTGAACGCCGCACGTAAGAAGGGTATTAAGGTAGGTATGATCCGTCCCATTACCCTGTGGCCCTTCCCCACTGAGGTGCTGGCTAAGGCAGCCGATCAGGTAAAGGGCTTCCTGTCCGTAGAGCTGTCTATGGGACAGATGATCGAGGACGTACGTCTGGCCACAAATTGCCGTCGTCCTGTAGAACTGTGCAACCGCACGGGCGGTATGATCCCCTCTCCTGAGGAGGTTCTAAACGCCATTGAGAAGCTAGCAGGAGGTGAAAACGCATGACCGTATTTGAAAAGCCGAAGGCACTGACGGATGCACCTTTGCATTATTGCCCCGGATGCACCCACGGTATTATCCACCGCTTGGTGGCAGAGGCCATTGACGAGCTGGGCGTGGAGGGCAAGACCATTGGTGTCGCCCCCGTAGGATGCTCTGTTATGGCATACGATTATTTTGCCTGCGATATGGTAGAGGCTGCCCATGGCCGAGCTCCTGCCGTAGCCACCGGTCTTAAGAGATGCATGCCCGAGAACGTAATCTTCACCTATCAGGGTGACGGTGACCTGGCATCCATCGGTATGGCAGAAACCGTCCATGCCGCAACCAGAAACGAAAATATCACCATTATCTTCGTCAACAATGCAATTTACGGTATGACCGGCGGTCAGATGGCTCCTACCTCTCTGCCCGGTCAGGTAACCCAGACCTCTCCCTACGGACGTGACGTAAATACCGTAGGTCTGCCCATTCGTGTAGCAGAGCTGCTGTCCTCTCTGGATGCACCCTACTATATCGAGCGTGTAGCCGTAAACAACGTAAAGAACGTACGCAATGCAAAGAAGGCCATCCTCCGTGCATTTAAGAACCAGGTAGAGGGTAAGGGCTTCTCTCTTATCGAGGTCGTATCCTCCTGTCCTACCAACTGGGGTATGACCCCCGAGAAGGCTCTGGAGTGGGTAGAGAACACCATGATTCCCTATTATCCTCTGGGTGTCTATAAGGATCGCAGCGTAGAAGAGAAGGAGGAAACGGTATGACGAATCAGATTTTGATTGCCGGCTTTGGTGGCCAGGGTGTACTGTTCGCAGGAAAGCTGCTGGCATACGGCGGCCTGATGGCAGATCAGCAGGTGAGCTGGTTGCCCTCCTACGGTCCTGAGATGCGTGGCGGTACTGCTAACTGCTCTGTAATCCTCAGTGACGACCCCATCGGCTCTCCCATCGTTTCCACCCCCGACGTGCTCATGGTTATGAACCTGCCTTCTCTTGATAAATACGAGGACACCGTGGCAAAGGGCGGTAAGATTTTCGTTGACTCTACTCTCATTGAAAGAGAAGTGGAGAGAAAGGACGTATCTGCCTTCTACATTCCTGCTACCCGTATGGCACAGGAGGCTGGGTATCCTACCCTTGCCAACATGATTCTCTTGGGTAAAATGATGCGTGAAACGGGCATGGATCTGTCCGTAGTAGACGCCGCCCTGAGTAAGGTAGTTTCTGCAAAGCGTCAGGACCTGCTGGAGGTAAACAAGCGCGTGATCCGTATGGGTTACGAGTATTAAAGAAAACGCCGTAGCGACCGCTGGAGTGAACCCACGGCAATGGACACGAAATAGAAAAGAAATTCGTAGAATAGCTTTAGTTTGCTCTTAAAATCTCGTTGTTTCATGAAACTGACATCGTTTTTCATACGGTGTCAGTTTTGTTTTCGGTTGGATGCGTTCGTAATTGTAGAAGTGAATGTGTTTGCCAAGGAGGAGGCGAGCCTCCTCCTTGGTCGCCGGTGTGTACTTATGTAGCCATTCGGATTTGAGTGTGCTAAAGAAATTCTCAGCACAGGCATTGTCGAGAGGGGTTCCGGGGCTTGACATCGAAGGCGTTATATGGTAAGATTTAGTCAGCTTAAAGTACCCCTCTGAAGTGTATTGAAAGCCTTGGTCACTGTGGAGTTGCAGCTCTGCGGTGACCTCTCTTTTTGCCGCTTTAACCGTTTCGTAAGCAAGGTTATTGTTGTTTTCGGTTCCGATTCTGTATGCAACAACAAAATTGTCGTACAGATCCTTGATTACAGAGAGATAAACAAAGCCTTCCTTTGTCGGTATGTAGGATATATCCGTGCACCATTTCAGGTTCGGACGTTCGGCATAAAAGTTTCGTTCAAGCAAATTGGTATATTTATGTATGCTGTTTGAGTTTTGTACCCATTTGCGTTTTCTGCGAGATTTAGATAGCAAATTATACTTGTTCATTACACGGAGCACGGCTTTGTGGTTCATTACAAGACCGAGCTGGCGTAGCAACCATATTTGCACACGGCGGTAACCGTATGTTTGCCTGGTTTTCTTTTGGCATGCTCTTATTAGTTCGCCTGTCAGCTTGTCCGGATCTTCTTCGTTCGTTTTTTTAATCCATGCATAATAACCGCTTCGGGATACACTGAAGAAGCTACACATATCTCGTACGTTATATTTATCCTTGAAGCGGTGAATGACCCTATATTTTGTGCTTGCTTTCACTTCCTTTCCAATTCTTGAAGAAAATTTCGCAGAAGTTCATTTTCCATTTCAAGACGCTTTACCTTTTTCTCTAAGTCGTCCGGCTTATTTGTTGGGCGACCTCGCTTTAGCGGAGCACTTTGCCGCAGGTTACTTCCGGCCGAAGCCCACACCAGGACTCTATTGAATAAATGCTAACACCGTATTTTGGTGCAAGCTCGTCATTGATACTCCCGCGTCATGTTCTTCCTTGATCTTTAACTTGAAGCTTTCCAAATAATGCTTCGTTCCCTTTCTTCCGGCCATGCAAAAACCTCCTGCAGTAGATATTTCTATTCTACTACAAGAGGTCTTTTTATTTCAATGTCCGTTTTTGGAGGTTCAGTTCAGTTTACTGCTCTTTTCTATTTTGCCATGCCGTGAATATACTGTGAGAGCATTTCTGCATCACGCAGTGTATTGGAGCATCCAAAGGAAACCCGTACCAGCCCCGTATCACGGGTGCCGAGAGAGGCGTGGGCTAGGGGAGAGCAGTGGAGCCCACCACGGACGCAGACCCCTATCTCGTCCAGGACGGCGGCCGTTTCCTCAGAGGACTGGTGTGGCAGGAGAAAGGATAGGATGCTACAGTTGGAGGAGGAATAGAGACGAAGGGAGGGTATGTCGGAGAGCATTGCCTTTAGGCTGTCGCAAAGGCTGGCTTCCTTTTTGGCACAGGCATCTATTCCCAGTGCCTCTAAATATCGTATCCCCGCCCCCATAGATACGATGGCAGGGGTGGAAAGGGTGCCTGCCTCCAGCATATCGGGCAGGATCCTGGGCATGTACTCAGAGGCAGAGTCAGATCCGCTTCCCCCCTGCAAAAGGGGGGAAATGTCTTCTTCTGACTTCAGATAGAGAAAGCCCGAGCCCTGAATACCTAAAAGACCTTTGTGCCCCGGGGCACATAGGGCGTCACATTTTAGCTGATCCACGTTCAGTTTTTTGTGTCCAATGCTTTGAGAAGCATCTAAAATGAAATAGATGCCATGGATTTGACACAGGGCACCAATGGCTTCGGCAGGAAATTCAAAGCCTGTAACGTTAGATGCGTGGGTGCAGACCAGCATCCGTGTGTTGGGTCTGATAGCGGTGCGGATGTTTTCCAGCACATCGCCTTTATGGGAAAATACAGAGTAGGTGATCTTCCCCTCCCGTGCCAGGTGCGTAATGGGGCGTCTCACCGAATTGTGCTCCAGGTCGCTGAGTAGCACGTGATCCCCTTGTCCGGCTCTGCCGTGAATGGCCAGGTTCAGGGCGTGGGTGGCGTTAGAGGTAAAGATGATATGGGTTTCGCTTTTGACACCGATGTGGCCGGCGAGCAGGCACCTTGTATTATAAATGGCCTCAGCAGCTGCCAGAGAAAGCCTGTGTCCGCTTCTTCCCGGATTGCCACCCCACAGTCGGATGGCACGCAGCACCTCCTCCACCACCTGGGGTGGTTTGGGGTAGGAGGTGGCGGCGTTATCAAGATAAATCATTGCACGTAGGGTTCATAGGAAATGTTTAAGGGGCGAAGAACGGCTGCTACGGTGAGCATATTTCCTTCAGGAATTTCCAGTCCGTAGGTGCATCCCCGCCTGCCCTTGGGATCCAGTTTTTTGACCTTTGCCTGAATTCCCACCTGGGATAGGGCGTTTTTCGCCTTTAACGCATAGGTCACAGAGCCAATGATAATACTGTCGGTGTGCATGGGCACCCCCTCCTTTGCTTTACAAAACCTGTCTGTTACCATTCTATGCGGGGGAGAGGCGAGGGTGCAAGGAAAAACTTTTACAGACAGTAGACAAAAATAGGAATATATGTTATAATCTACTATTATATGGAGTGTAATATGGTAATCAAAAACATATCCTCTGGGTCACATAGATCTAACTGCTATTTTGTTGGTCAGGAGGGTGGCTCTGCCATCCTGATAGACCCCTCTGTTTCCCCCGCCTATCTTACCGAGGAAGAGCGAGAGAAGGTGGTGGCGATCCTACTGACCCACGGTCACTTTGACCACATGGTTGAGATAGAGGCATGGCGTGCCCTGGGCGTTCCCCTGTGGATTGGGGAATATGAGACCCAGGCACTCAGTGACCCCCGTGTCAACGTTTCTCCTCTCTTTGGATATTCCTTTACTACCCGTGAGGCTGACAGGCTACTTACGGACGGTGAGGAGATTTCTCTGGGAGAGATGAAATTTCGGGTATTGCATACCCCAGGTCATACGGAGGGCGGTATTTGCCTGTACGGTGAGGATGTGCTGATATCGGGCGACACACTGTTCGCCGACGGTGGATATGGACGATACGATTTACCGGGGGGAGATCCCCAGACACTATTTACCTCTCTTTCCCGACTTTTGGCATTGCCAAAGGACACGGTCATTTATCCGGGCCACGGTAGAAGCAGCACCGTGGGAGAGGAACTTCAAAATCATAAGGGTATCAGATAGGAGGACGGCTCTGCCGTAGGACGTATGGAACAGGAAATCAAAGGTAATTTTATACACGACATCATTGATGCAGACCTGGCGGTAGACCCCACCATTAAGGTGCATACCAGATTCCCGCCTGAGCCCAACGGCTACCTGCATATCGGTAGTGCCAAGGCCATCTGGATCAACTATATGACTGCCAAGAAGTATGGCGGTACCTTCAACCTTCGATATGACGATACCAACCCCTCTAAGGAGGATAATGAGTACGTTGAGTCTATCTATGAGGACCTGAAGTGGCTGGGCTGTGAGCCTGACGGCGGTATTTTCTACGGCTCTGACTATTTTGAGAAGTGTTATGAGTTCGCTGTGCAGCTGATTCGTCAGGGGGATGCATTCGTGTGCGACCTGAACCAGGAGGAGATGCGTGCATACAGAGGTACTCTCACCGAGCCCGGTAAAAATAGCCCCTACCGCGACAGAAGCGTGGAGGAGAACCTGGACCTCTTCGAGAGAATGAAGAAGGGCGAGTTCCCCACAGGTGCTAAGACCCTGCGTGCTAAGATCGATATGGCGTCTCCCAACCTGAATATGAGAGACCCTGCCATCTACCGTATCGTGCATACCGATCACCACAGACAAGGAAATAAGTGGTGTATCTATCCCTTGTACGATTATGCACATCCTATTCAGGATGCCCTGGAGGGGATCACCCACTCCCTTTGCTCTATCGAGTTTGAGAACCACCGCCCCCTGTACGAGTGGGTAGTGGACAAGATCGGCTTTGAGAAGAAGCCTAAGCAGAGAGAATTTGCCCGCCTGAACGTAACCCACACGGTGATGAGTAAGCGGTATCTCCGCCAGTTGGTGGAGGAGAAGCTGGTGGACGGCTGGGATGACCCTCGTATGCCCACCCTGTGCGGACTGCGTCGCCGCGGCTATACCCCCCACGCTATCTTCGACTTCGTTGAGCGTGCAGGCGTCAGCAAGGCACTTAGCGTTGTGGATATTGAGCTGCTGGAGCATTGCATCCGTGAGGAAATGAATGCTACTGCCCCCAGACGCATTGCCATTCTTCACCCCATTAAGGTGGTAATCACTAACTATCCTGAGGATAAGTGTGAGTATTTCACCCAGTCTAACCATCCCCAGAATCCTGAGATGGGTACCCGAGAGGTGCCTTTCACAAGAGAGCTGTATATTGACGCAGACGATTTTGCAGAGGTTCCCCCTCCTAAGTTCTTCCGCCTGAAGCCTGATGGAGAGGTGCGTCTCATGGGTGCCTACATCATCCGTCTGAACGAGATCGTGAAGGACGAAAACGGTGAGGTAGTAGAGCTGCGTTGTACCGCAGACCTGGAAACCGGTAACGGCAACCCCGTTGACGGCAGAAAGATCAAGGGCACCATTCACTGGCTGTCTGCCAAGCATGCAGGGGATACCACGGTTATGATGTATGACCGTCTGTTTACCCTGCAGAACGTGGCGGATATTCCCGACGGTAAGGGCTTTGACGATTACCTGAACCTGAATTCTGTTACGAAGCTCACCGGCTGTAAGGTAGAGCCCGCCTTGTGCGAGGCTGAGCCCGGGGACAGATTCCAGTTTGTGAGAACGGGTTACTTTATTCGCGATACTAAGTATGACAATACCTTTAACTGTATTGTCAGCCTGAAGGATAGCTATAAGGTACAATAATTTTACTGAAAAGGGCACACCTCGGTGGGCCCTTTTTAAGACGGAGAGATACAATGTTTACATGTTCCCTGATCACCAATCATGAGAAGCTCCAGTCCATTTGGGACGGGAGTCTAGCCTGCTTTGCCCGCATGGTAGAGGAGGGATACACAGTGATGGAGGATGCGGGGGCTGCCCTTCCCCCCTATGTGGAGCTGTGTCTGGTGCTGTTGGCAGACATAGGAAAGGCGGAAAACGCCCTGGATAACGCCTATGATGCACTTATTGGTGCAGAGGTATCTCCCGTGGCACAAATCGCCTCCTACCGCTATGCAGACGCCGCATATGCCTACGCCAGATACGTGGGCGAGGGTGCGAAGAGTGAGAAATATGCCATGCGTTCAGAAGAGCTGTGGCATAGATACGAGGGGATAGAAGGGGACGACAAGACCCAGGCACACAGAATGGGTTGTATGGCACTGCTACACCGCATGGGTCGGATAGGGGATAGAGACGTCTCCTTCTACCGGAGCATGGGACAGTTCCAGGCACACTATTATAGCGAAGAAACGGGGCTATATACTGAGGATGCCACCCTTAACTGTCTGCCCGCCTACTACGGCTTCTTGGCAGACGATGGCTATGACAGTGTGAGAGAATACCTAAGCGTAAATTCCTTCTCTGTGCCCACAGAGGAGCGACGTCTGCTTCTGGGCGGGCTCTATCAGCTGGAGGCATACGATGCCCTCCTGCCCATACTCCTTGAAGGGGGCGTGCCCGGTGAGACCTCCAGTGGCGCTATGCTGGGTGGGCTGTGTGCCTTCTTTACCTATCTTTTGGGCATTGATACAGAGATGCTGGGGAAAGGCATTCGTTGCTTCCGCCCCACCCTGTCAGAGCACGTGTGGTATCGCCTGATATTGCCCTCAGTCGGCGGTAGAATTCTATTTGAGGGAGGAGAGGCTCCTGATGAGTTCATGGGCTGAGCGGGTCATACGGTTTTTCTTCCCACCTCGGTGCTGCGCCTGTGGGACGCTGCTTCCCATAACTGAGGAAACCGGCCTGTGTTCTACCTGTGCCAATGAGTATCAGGAGGCAAAACAAAAGCTGTGTCCCAAATGTGTGCGTCCCTACCATAGATGCGACTGTACAGGGCGGCTACTACATAATAAGAATCTAAAGCAGCTGATAAAACTGTTCCACTATACTCCCAGAGAAAGCACACGGGCGGAAAATCGCCTGATCTATCGCCTGAAGCATACAGATTCCCGTCAGATTACAGACTTTCTCTCTTGTGAGATGGCAAAGGTAACTCGCCCTCATTTGAAACCAAATGCAAAGTACGCAGTGGTAGGCGCTCCACGGTCAAAGCAGGGCATCCGTAAGGATGGATTTGACCACGTAGAGAGACTGGGGCAGGCACTTGCCAAAGAATTGAGTCTTCCATACATGAACGCGGTTCTCCATACAAAGGAAACAGGTGAACAAAAGAAAAAGAACAGGCGTGAGAGAATTGCCTCTGCCGCCAAGGCGTACGGTGCCAATCCCCGTGTGGATCTGCACGGGTACCGTGTGATCCTGATAGACGACGTGACCACGACGGGTGCCACGCTGCTGTCTTGTGCCACCGTGGTACGAAAAATGGGTGCCAGAGGGGTACTGTGCTGCGTGGTGGGGAGTAGCTTCTCTTATCGGGATATTGAAGAACGTAGAATATATGAAGCAGGGCGGAAGAAATACTATATGCCCTACATAAAACGTTAAAAGCACGTCTACACGACGTGCTTTTTTCTCTATATAATATATGGAAATAAAAAAGCGAACCTTCTTTTGGAAGGTTCGCTAAGTTGCATTAGCCGATCTTGGAGTAGTTAACCTTTACACCGGGA
>JAZORW010000088.1:0-7692 GCA_045656805.1 Eubacteriales bacterium
CCGGATGCTCTGCCACCGTAGATGCAATATAGCGGTTAATGGAATTGGTCTGCTCAGGCTTCGTAGCTACGGAAAAGACCAAAAATCGGCTGATTCCTGCCTTTTTACCCTCCTCCAGCATAGTGGAGATCTTTCCGTCACAGCACATAGGGATATCGTAGAACCGCCCCGTTGCGGCAGCTGCCTTTTCGGCTATCTTGTCAGGATAAATGTGACAGTGACAATCAATGATTTGCCTCATGATATTCCTTCTTTACTTCTTCAGCCCCAGCTTTTCTACAGACTGGTCACGCATCACGTACTTCAGGATCTTTCCTGCGGCATTCATGGGGAAGCTATCCGTGAAAACAAAGTATCTGGGAACCTTATGGGTGGCAATATGAGCCTGGCCAAAGGCCTTCATTTCTGCCTCGTCTGCACTTTCACCCTTGTTCAGGATGATCCAGGCACAGGCCTCCTCACCGTATCTTTGGTCAGGAACGCCCACCACCTGTACGTCACGTACCTTAGGATGGGTCAGATAGAATTCTTCGATCTCTCTGGGATACAGATTTTCACCGCCACGGATGATCATATCCTTCAGACGTCCCGTTACCTTATAATACCCGTCAGGGGTGCGACAGCAGATATCACCGGAATGGAGCCATCCCTGGCTATCAATGGCCTGGGCAGTGGCTCTGGGCATCTTATAATAGCCCTTCATAATGTTGTATCCGCGTGCCACGAATTCGCCATTCTCACCGTCAGGCACTTCCTCCCCTGTTTCAGGGTCAATGACCTTACATTCAACGCCGGGGAATGCAGTACCTACGGTTTCTACACGGTGGTCCAGATCCTCGTTTACCTCACCCATGGTGCATCCGGGGGAGGCCTCAGTCTGACCGTAAACGCTGATGATCTCAGTCATATTCATTTCTGCCGCCGCACGACGCATCAGCTCAGGCGGGCAGTTTGCACCTGCCATAATACCCGTTCTCACGTGGGAGAAGTCGGTCTTTGCGAAGTCTGCATGTGCAAACATAGCAATAAACATGGTGGGCACGCCGTTGAAGCAGGTGATCTTCTCCTGAGTGACGCAGGCCAAAGAAGACTTGGGGGAGAAATAGGGCAAGGGGCACAGGGTGCCACCGTGGGTCATCGTAGACGTCATGGACAGTACCATGCCAAAGCAGTGGAACATAGGCACCTGGATCATCATACGGTCTGCCGTAGACAGGTCCATACGGTCACCGATGATCTTACCGTTATTGATAATATTATTATGGGTCAGCATAACCCCCTTGGGGAAGCCGGTGGTACCCGAGGTGTACTGCATGTTTGCCACGTCATCGGGGCGAACGGCTGCGGCACGGCGACGCACCTCCTCATGGGGCACGCTGTGGGACAGTTCACACATTTCCTCCCAGGTCAGGGCACCGGGCATAGAGAAGCCCACGGTCACCACGTTGCGTAAGAAGGGCAAACGCTTAGAATACAGGGTGTCGCCCGGACGCATGCTTTCCAGCTCAGGGCACAGCTCACGAATGATCTCACGGTAGTTAGAATCCTTGCACTCCTCGATCATGATCAGAGTGTGGGTGTCCGACTGGCGGAGCAGATATTCAATTTCGTTGATCTTATAGGCAGTGTTTACGGTTACCAGAACGGCACCAATCTTAACGGCAGCCCAGAATGCCAGGAACCACTGGGGCACGTTGGTTGCCCATACAGCCACGTGATAGCCGGGCTTTACACCCATGGCGATCATGGCGGCAGCCACCCGGTCTACGTCACACCTGAATTCACGGTAGGTTCTGGTATAATCCAGGGTGGTATAGCGGAATGCATACTGGTCGGGATACAGCTCCGCCATGGTATCCAGCACCTGGGAGAAGGTCATGTTCATAACCTCATATCTCTTCCAGGGGAAGGTACCGGTACCCGAACGGTTCTCGTACAGGGTGGGCTTTACAGACTCCCCTGCTACCCCTCTCATATAGGAAGAGAAATGGGTAAGAACGATGTCGGCATCGGTGATGTCATGATTCCAATCGCAGAGATAGAATCCGTCATAGTTCAGAGATCTCAGGGCATCATACACCTCTGCCACAGGCAGAGAGCCCTCACCGATGAGGCAATCCTGTCCGTTTCTATCGCCAATACGTACGTAACGGATATAGGCACCTAGAGAGGTGATGGTATCCTCTGCACTCTCACCGCCCGAGAAGAAGGTTTCTCTTACGTTCCAGGCGGCACCTACGGCACCGGTTGTAAAGTCGTGGAGCAGCTGCAGCAGCTTTCCTGTATGAGCATACTCCCCTGCCGTTTCAAACAGAATCATGATATCGGCATCCTCGGCTTCACGCACCGCCTCGGAGAGAGCCGCACGCAGAGCCTTAGGCTCCACGCCGTCTACAGGCGTCAAAACAACGAAGGGAATGCCGCAGGCGGCGGCGGAACGCACGTAGGACGCAACTCTTACGCCGTCCTCCCGGGTGGCACCAACAGGCTCTACACCGCAAATAGACACCGCGGTGAGGTGACGGTTTCTCAGCTTTCTGCCGGCACCCACACGGTCACCTCCAAAGAGGCCGTCAGCCACGGGGGCGGTCATATCCTTATCTGTAAACTCAATACCGCCAAAGCCGTATTTTTCCGCCGTATTACAGAGGGACACAAAGTCCGGGGCGGATACGTGGCGGCTGGAAAAGGCAAGCTTCATTTTTATATTATGCCTCCTCGTACACGATCTTGTTCAGTGCATTTAAATATGCACGGATGCTGGCACCGATAATGTCGGTGGAAGCGCCGTTACCGGAATACAGCTTTCCTGCGCTACGCAGCTTTACCAATGCGTTACCGATAGCACCACGGCCCTCGGTGACAGCGTGAATCTGAAAGTCGTCCAGCTCATAATGGTGGCCCAGAATCTGCTCAATGGCACGGAATGCCGCATCAATGGGGCCGTCGCCCGTGCTGATACCGCTGAGCTTCTCGTCGCCCTGGGTCAGGGTGATCTGTGCCATAGAAGAGGTCACGTTGCCGCTGGTGCAAACGTAGCTCTCCAGATGGTAGGTAGAGGGAACCTGCATAGCAGCGGTGGCAACGATAGCCTCCAGCTCCTTGCCCCCTACGTATTCCTTCTTAGAGGTAACACGGCGAACCTCACCGTGTACACGACCCATATCATGCTCGGTCAGCTCATAGCCCAGTGCCATCACGGCGGCAGTTACGTCTGCCAGGGTGCTGTCAGAGGTCAGGCGGATCTTCTTATTCTTAGCGTCGGCAGAATGCTTCTCCTCCAGCTCCTTCATAAGCTCTTCTGCATCTCTGTGGATTTCGGTCAATCTGAGAGAGGTAGTAACACCCAGCTCCTCGCCCTTTGCACGCAGCACGTCCGCCAGTGCATCAGGGGTCAGACCGTCCTCGCCCATACCGGTGACGATACCTGCGGCACCTGCACGCAGCACGGCAACAGCCACAGCGACACCCATATGTAAAAGCTGAGAGGGGCATACGTATACGTCAATACCGCACTTTGCCTCTTCTACAGCCTTTGCGGCATCCTCGGGCATCCAAACGCCTGCGTCGTCACACAGCACCACGGCGGTAGCACCGTTTTCCTTCGCCACGGCACACACCTTGGCAATAAAGCCTGCCTCCGCACGGGAGGCATCCTTTGCCACGAATTCTACCTTGGGGCACATAACAGCAGCAGCACGAATGGCGGCACCGATGGTCTCCAGCATAGCGTCTGCCTTCTTATGATACTGATATTCCATCTGCACGGTGGAAACGGGATATACTACGCACAGGCTGGGATTCTTAGCACCGCTGATGCTCTCCCATGCACACCTCATGCTATCCTCACTGTTCCCAACGGCGATCTTCACGCCTACCTCACCCAGAGAGGCACAAATGGTGCGGTTGATAACCGTCTCTTCCTTAGGACGGCGAATTTCGGGTAAAACAATGGCATCCACTCCCATATCACACAGTCGTGCGGCTAAAGCAGACTTCTCGCGGAAGGTCAGGGCTTCTGCCCCCTTAGTGCCAACACACAGGGTTCTGTCAGATACAATAATGGATCTCATAACGTTTTTTCCTTTCAGGATACATAATATAAAAGCCCGCAGAACTCTCACAAGCTCTGCGGGATGATTGCAAAAAAACAACCACGGTACCACCCGTCATTGCTGTCATAGACAGCCACTCATCGGCTCTATCAAGCCCGGGGTCTGTTACGGGACCCTCCCGAAGCCTCTTACTCTTATCCATTTCGGAAGCTCTGCTCAGATACGAGACTGTCATAACGCTCTCCCCTGTCTTGCACCAACCGACAGGTCTCTGCAGGATACGCCGCTATCACATAATATCTTCATCGCATTTATGAAATTTGGGTCAAGTATAGCACCACTTTCCCTCTATGTCAAGAGAAATTTTCAAATTTCCCCTTTTTCGGTGCCCTTTCCTTGAATATTAATATATTCAATCCCCCTGGGAGTATAGGTCAATAAGCGGTCAAAGCCCGCCTGACGTGCCAGCTCTACCCCACGGTCAAAGGCGTGGTTTAACGCCTGAGTGCAGTGGGAATCCGAGGATAGGATCACGTCACCGCCACGTTCCTTGATTCGGCTGAGAATGGGCAATGCGGGATAGGGATCCGTACGGTAACCACGGAACATACCGCCTGTATTGATCTCAATCACAGGACAGTTCTCCAGCACCGCATCTACGGCATTCAGAGCCAGGGTCAGGTATTCCTCCCCCCGCTCGTCGAAAAATCCTTCTTTTTGATTAAACTTAGTGATCACGTCAAAGTGAGCCACCAGAGAGGGCTTCAGTGCCGCTGCCATTTCAGCCACGGTATCGTAGTAGGCGGCAACGCCCGACAGCACGTCTCCGCCGTAGGCATCCTGGTAGAGGGCGTTCTGCTGTCTGGCAGTGTGGTCAATGGGGTAATAGATCCCCTTTGCCTTTACGTAATGAACGGCACCTATGGTATATTCACACTCATAGGGCACCTCACCGTAAAAGTCAGCCTCAGCCCCCAAAAGGATATGCAGGCGTCCCTCATATTCCTTCTTTAATTCTTTAATAGCCTCTGCAAATTTCAGGGGCTCTCTCAGGCAGAAGGAGTCGTCGAAATCGGTAAAGGAGTGACCGGAAAAGCCCAGTGTGTCCATTCCGCATTCTATTGCGGCATCCGCCATCTCGCGGGGGGTATTCTTCCCGTCGCAAAACGTGGTATGGGTATGCAGGTTACAACGGACCATGACGCATCCTCCCTCTAAAATAGAAATAATGAATGTATTGTAGCACACTTTTCCCCCTTTGTAAAGGTATAAAGCTATCAAAAAATCCCACTTGACAAATAGTTTTCTACATTGTAAAATAGTTTTAGTTGTAACACACTATACAATTGAAAAAGGCAGTGATGAAGAGGGTGCCGCCCTGAAGCCCAAAGAGAGCCGACGTTTGGTGAGAGTCGGCGGTGGATCAGCGGATACCTATGGCTTCTGAGCCGAGGGTTCGAGGTTTTTTGCGTTAGGGCTCTCCGTGGGATACGGCGTTACAGTGTCGGGGTTGTTAGACCCCCTGAGTGGCACGCATGCGTGCAATTTGAGTGGTACCGCGGATCCGTCCGTCTCAAGGAGGCAGGCGGACTTTGTTATTTTTAGGAGGGAATATGAAAGAATTTACCCAAGCAACCAAATGTGTACAGGGCGGTTATACCGCAGGGAACGGGGAGCCCAGACAGATCCCCATTATTCAGAGCACCACCTTCCGCTATGAGAGCAGCGCCGATATGGGTAAGCTCTTTGACCTGGAGGCCAGCGGATATTTCTATTCCCGTCTGCAGAATCCTACCTGCGACACGGTAGCCAAGAAGATCTGTGAGCTGGAGGGCGGTACTGCCGCCATGCTGACCTCCTCCGGTCAGGCCGCAAACTTCTTTGCCATTTTCAATATTGCCGGCCAGGGTGACCACGTGGTGGCATCCTCTCACATTTACGGTGGCACCTTTAACCTCTTTAACGTAACCATGCGTCGTATGGGCATCGACTTTACCTTCGTATCCCCCGATGCCACTGAGGAAGAGCTGAACGCTGCCTTCCGCCCCAATACCAAGGCTCTCTTTGGCGAGACTATCTCCAATCCTTCCCTGACCGTGCTGGATATTGAGCTGTTTGCCAAGGTAGCTCACGCCCACGGTGTGCCCCTGATCGTAGATAACACCTTCCCCACCCCTGTGGGCTGCCGTCCCTTTGAGTTCGGTGCTGACATCGTCACCCACTCCACCACTAAGTATATGGACGGTCATGCAAGCGCCGTAGGCGGTGCCATCGTTGACTCCGGTAAGTTTGACTGGACTGCACATCCCGATAAATTCCCCGGACTCTGCACCCCTGATGAAAGCTACCACGGTGTCACCTATACCGAGAGATTTGGCCTTGCAGGTGCCTTTATTACCAAGGCCACCGCACAGCTGATGCGTGACTTCGGCGTTACCCAGTCCCCCCAGAGTGCATTTCTTCTAAACCTGGGTCTGGAGAGCCTGCACCTGAGAATGAAGGCTCACTGTGAAAACGGTCTGGCCGTAGCCAAGTACCTTCAGAATCATCCCAAGATCTCTTGGGTGCACTACCCCGACCTGGAGGGTGATGCCTATTACGAAAAGGCCAAGAAATATCTGCCCGGCGGCTCTTGCGGCGTTGTTAGCTTTGGCGTCAAGGGTGGCCGTGCAAAGGCTGAGGAATTCATGGGCAATTTGAAGATCGCCGCCATCGAGACCCACGTGGCAGACGCACGTACCTGCTGTCTGCATCCTGCCAGTGCTACCCACCGTCAGCTCTCCGATGCTGAACTGGTGGCAGCAGGCGTTTCCCCCGATCTGGTACGCTATTCCTGCGGTATTGAGGCAGCAGAAGACCTGATTGCCGACCTGGAGCAGGCACTGGCTAAAATCTAAATTTGTGAGGTAACTATGCCTATCAAGATTCCCAACGGGCTGCCCGCTGTCAGGATCCTGGAGGAAGAGAATATCTTCGTCATGGATCAGGCACGCGCCGCCACACAGGATATCCGCCCCCTGAAGATTTTGGTGCTGAACCTGATGCCCACCAAAATTGATACCGAGACCCAGCTTTCCCGCGTTTTGGGTAACACCCCCCTGCAGGTAGAGCTGGAGCTGATCCACACCAAGACCCACGTGTCTAAGAACACCTCTGAGGAGCATCTCCTGGCTTTCTATCGCACCTTTGACGAAATTAAGGATAACAACTACGACGGCATGATCATCACGGGTGCCCCCGTGGAAAAGATGGCCTTTGAGGAGGTAGAATACTGGGAAGAGCTTTGCACCATTATGGAATGGAGCAAGACCCACGTATACAGCACCCTGCACATCTGCTGGGGTGCCCAGGCAGGCCTGTACTACCACTGGGGTGTGGAGAAACATCTACTCCCTGCAAAGCTGTCGGGTATCTACCCCCACTGTGCAGACTATAAGAAATCCATTCTCTTCCGTGGCTTTGACGACGAGTTCTTCGTTCCCCACTCCCGCTATACCACCGTCCTGCGTGAGGACATTGAGGCAATCCCCGACCTGCGGATCCTTGCCACCTCCCCCATCGCAGGTGTCTATGCAGTGGCGGCACGGAAGGGCAGACAGATCTTTATCACAGGTCACCCTGAGTATGACCCGGGCAC
>JAZORW010000089.1:0-3239 GCA_045656805.1 Eubacteriales bacterium
CGACATGGCTACGATCCGACTTATCATATCCGCATGTTTGAACACGGCTTTTCCCGTATGGAAAACCACCTGATTTACGATATAGGACAGTACACCTGTGAAATCCCCTTATGGGGAGAAGAAGGCACTGTGCTATGCTCAAATAGCGAGCCTATCTACGCTATATTACCCAAGGGGGCACCCGCCCCTGAAATCTCACTGGATCTGCCCCACTATCTGGTTCCGCCCGTAAAGAATGGGCAGGCGATCGGAACCATCACCCTGCTCCATCAGGGCAAGGAGGTTGGGGGCGGCATTCTCACAGTAACCTTAGCCAGATAAAAACACACAAGGAAATCACCATGGAAAAAATCAGACTGCAAAAATTCTTTACTGACTGCGGAGTTATGTCCCGTCGAGCGGCGGAAGAAGAGATCCGCCGTGGCCACGTAGCCGTAAACGGACACCCCGCAACGATTGGTACGAAAATTGACCCTGTCAAAGACAGGGTTACATATAAGGGCAGACCCATTCAGGCACCCCGTAACCGTGAGATGGTTTACGTGATGCTGAATAAGCCCCGTGGCTATGCTACCACTGTCTCTGACCCCCATGAAACCAAGAATATTCTTGACCTTTTAACCGGTCTGGATACCCGTGTTTACCCCGTAGGACGGCTGGATAAGGTCTCCGAGGGTCTTCTCCTGTTTACCAACGACGGTGAGCTGGCCAACTGCCTGACCCACCCGAGGCACTCCATCCCCAAGATCTACCGTGTAAAGGTTGAGGGCTCTGTTACCCAGGCGCAGCTAACTACTCTGACCTCGGCCCTGGAGATTGAAGGCTATACCATTGAGCCCGTAGACGTACAGGTTCACGATATGACCGACGATGCCACTACTCTTACCTTTACCCTCTATGAGGGTAGAAACCGCCAGATCCGCAAAATGTGTGAGATTGCATCCCTGACCGTAAAGCGTCTGAACCGTGTTTCTATCGGTAAGCTGAAGCTGGGCGGTCTGGCTGTGGGCAAATGGCGGTATCTGGAGCCCTCTGAGGTGGATTACCTGCGTCGTTCTG
Organism: Eubacteriales bacterium; assembly: GCA_045656805.1. Classification (GTDB taxonomy): domain Bacteria; phylum Bacillota; class Clostridia; order Oscillospirales; family CAG-272; genus UBA1740. Next base: position 1,060 of record JAZORW010000089.1, read on the forward strand.
TGGGGCTTCCCCCCAAAAGGAGATAAGTATGCTGACTATACACCCCATTGAAAGCAAGGAACAGCAAAAAGAGTTTTGCCAAATATGCAATATTCCCTATCTGGTAGATGCCCTAGCATACGCCGCATACGTGGGCGGAAACTTCGTAGGTATGTCTCAGTTTTCCGTATGCGATGAATACGGCATCATTCACCACCTGGTTTTAACCCCCGACTCCCGTGATATTGAGGCACTCTTTATTTTAGGCAGACAGACCCTGAACTGGATTGACCTACTGGGGCTGCATACTACACGCACCACTGAAACCTCCTCCGTAGGACTGGAGTTTTTAGGGCTTCTGGGCTTTAAAAAAGGCGAAGACGGCTATCTGTCTGCAGATACCACCCACATGTTTGAGGGCAAGTGTGGCGGCCACTGCAACCTGGCAGAAGAGCTGAAAAAGATTGCCCTACCAGACTAACAAAATAAAAAGGACGAAGGCTATGCTTCGTCCTTTTCTTTATGCCTGTCGCAGAGCGGCAATGGCAGCGGCACGGTCAGGGGCACCAAATACGGCAGACCCTGCCACCAGTACGTCAGCACCGGCAGAAATAGCCTCGGGTGCCGTGGCGGAATTAATACCGCCGTCCACCTGGATCAGGAGCTCCATCCCCTTCTGGGATGCGATCTTACGCAGAGCCTTCACCTTATCCAGGCACTCTGGAATGAGGGCCTGTCCACCGTAACCGGGTTCAACGGTCATTACCAGGATCATATCCACGCTTTCCAAATAAGGCAGCACCGCCTCATAGGGGGTACCGGGCTTAATCGACAGCCCTACCATCTTACCGGTGGCACGAATCTGCTCCAGTGCCTTGGCTACGTCGTCACACGCCTCATAATGGACGGTGATCATATCCGCACCTGCCTGGGCAAATCTCTCTATGTATCTCTCGGGGGCGTCGATCATCAGATGCACGTCAAAGAAAATGTCAGAGGCAGATCTGAGAGAAGCAATTACAGGAATGCCGAAGGTAATATTGGTAACGAACATTCCGTCCATAACGTCAAGGTGTGCCCAATCGGCACCTGCCTGGGCAATTTCTTTCAACTCTTCTCCCATCTTCTTAAAATCACAGGAAAGGAGGGAAGGGGCAATTTTAATCATATCAATTCTCCGTGGGACAAATTATATTATGGGGCATAGTATAAAAACGAGGGGCTGACGTAGCGGCAAATCCAGGAAAGTCATCTGCAAAACCGTATGTTGCCACTGTATGCAGACGTAAAAGAAACAGGACGTACGCCCCCATCATACAGGGCTCATACTGCAGGGTGCAGTGCGGGAAACCGTACTGCACTTATTGTTTTCTTTCCAGAAGGCAAACCGCGTGGGAGGCAATCCCCATCTCACTACCGGTGAAGCCAAGACCCTCTTCGGTGGTGGCCTTAATGCTTACCCTATCCACCTCACAGCCGAGAGCCTGTGCCACCCTCTGACGCATGGTGGGAATATAAGGGGCGAGCTTTGGCCTTTGAGCAAGGACGGTGGCGTCCACATTACCGATTTCGTACCCCTTATCTCGCATCAGGGTAGCTACGTGAGACAAAAGCAAGAGGGAAGAGATCCCCTTATATGCGGGGTCAGTATCGGGAAAATGCTTCCCAATATCCCCAAGGGCAAGGGCACCTAAAATGCTATCCGAAATGGCATGTAGCAATACGTCTGCATCCGAATGACCTAAAAGCCCCATAGTATGGGGAATCTCAACCCCACCCAAGATCAGGGGGCGTTCTGGGGTCAGGGCATGCACGTCATATCCGTGACCTATGCGAAAGCTCATTTGCGTGCCTCCTGTCTGTTTTTCAAAATGATCTCAGCATGCACCAGATCCTGGGGATGGGTAATTTTTAGATTTTCACTACCCGTATCCACCAGCCTGACTCGCTGTCCGATCAGCTCCATCAGGGAATTGTCGTCGGTTACGACGACCTTTTTCTTTTCTGCCATCCGCAGTGCCAGGGCGTAATATTCCTGTCGCATAACCTGGGGGGTAGCAGCCAGCCAAACGGTTTCTCTCGGTACAGTTTCGGAAATAAAGCCGTTTTTATTCGCCACCTTAACGGTGTCTGTGGCACGAGACGCCGCCGTCGCGGCACCGTAGGCGTGAGCAGCCAAAACCACGTCCCGTATTTGGTCG
>JAZORW010000090.1:0-8064 GCA_045656805.1 Eubacteriales bacterium
CGTTACCTTTATGGTTATTGCACCTGAGCATCCTATCCTGGAAAAGTACAAGGGTCAGATCACTAACTTTGAGGCACTGGAGGATTACAAGACTGACTGTGCCAAGAAGACTGAGTTCGAGAGAACCCAGCTGTCAAAGGAAAAGACCGGCGTTAAGATTGAGGGCCTGACCGCGAAAAACCCCGTTAGCGGTAAGGAAATTCCCATTTACATCTCTGACTACGTAATGATGGGATACGGCACCGGTGCTATTATGGCAGTGCCTGCCCATGATGAGCGTGACTATGAGTTCGCCCGTAAGTTTGGCATTGACATCGTAGAGGTTATCCGTGGTGGTAATATTGAGGAAGCTGCCTATGCCGGCGACGGTGAAATGGTCAACTCCGACTTCTTGAACGGCTATACCAATAAGGCAGACTCCATCTCCCGCATGATCGACCACCTGACTCAGGCCGGTATTGGCGAGGGCGGTGTTCAGTATAAGATGAAGGCCTGGGCATTCAACCGCCAGAGATACTGGGGCGAGCCTATTCCCATCGTTCATTGTAATACCTGTGGCATGGTTCCCGTTCCCTATGAGGATTTGCCCCTGAGACTGCCTCAGGTCAGCAATTTTGAGCCCGGCGAAGGAGGGGAGAGCCCTCTTGCCAAGATCGAGAGCTACGTGAACTGTAAGTGCCCCCGCTGCGGTGGCGAAGCCCGCCGTGAAACCGACACCATGCCTCAGTGGGCCGGTTCTTCCTGGTACTATCTGCGGTATATTGATCCCGTGAATGCCCAGGCTTTGGCTGATCCTGAGCTGCTGAAGTACTGGTTACCCGTTGACTGGTACAACGGCGGTATGGAGCACGTGACCCGTCACCTGATCTATTCTCGCTTCTGGCATAAGTTCCTATTTGATCTTGGCGTTGTTCCTACCTCTGAGCCCTATGCTAAGAGAAGTGCACAGGGCCTGATCCTGGGGCCTGACGGTGAGAAGATGAGTAAATCCAAGGGTAACGTTGTAGACCCCAACGACGTAGTAGACGAGTACGGTGCTGACGTTCTCCGTGTATACATCCTCTTTATGGGTGATTACGGTGCTGCTGCTCCCTGGTCCGATGCCGCTGTGCGTGGCTGTAAGAGATTTCTGGAGAGAGTGGCTGACCTTCCTGCCAAGGCAATGGGTAATCACGGTGAAACCGCCGGCCTAAACAGTAAGCTGCATAAGACCATTCGTAAGGTTTCTCAGGACATCGAGGACATGAAGTTCAATACTGCCGTTGCCGCTATGATGGCGTTCCTCAATGACGTAGATGAGAAGGGGAGCATGACCGAGGAAGAGCTGGGCATGTTCGTTCGCCTGCTGTGCCCCTTTGCACCTCATCTTTGTGAGGAAATCTGGGAACAGCTGGGTAACAGCCAGATCTGTTCTCTCTCCCAGTGGCCCCAGTACGACGAGGCTAAGACCGTAGATGAAACCGTGGACATCGCCGTACAGGTAAACGGTAAGATGCGTGGCCTGATCTCTATCCCCAACGGTGCGACTGCCGATATGGCCAAGGAGGTTGCTCTGACCAGTGACAGAGTCACCGCCGCTATCATGGATAAGGCGATCGTTAAGACCATTTACGTGCCTAACAAGATCCTGAACCTGATCGTAAAGTAAAGAAAAAAGAGAGCGACCCAGTCGCTCTCTTTCATTATTTGTTTTAGTCCTCGAAATTGTCGTCAGGGAGCTGTGTTTCGCCGTTAATATCCAGGCTCAACCCGTCGCCCTGGTCAGGATCAGAGGACAACCAAATGACACCGATAACGATACCAATCACTACGATGGCGCAGCCCACTCCGATCAAGAGCGGCTTCAGCCAGGTGGGGTAGGACTTCTTTTTACTGTTTTTTTTCTTCATACTTATCACCTGAATCAAAGAGGAATACTGGGCTCAAAATCGGGGGGTCTCTGGGTGTTCAGAGGTTCTACACTATCTGGATCGTAGGCACTGCAATACAGACATTTTCTGTACTTGATATTCAGGTCTGCGTCCTCGGTGTACATTTCGCTGAAGGAGTGAGTGCCATACTCATCGTCTTCTACAATATACGAGTCCTTGCAAGAGCAGGAATACAGAAGATATCCCTTGCTTTGGCAGGTGCCCTTTACTCGAATACAGGTATAGTTGTGCTGATGCTCACCCAGATGGAAGAAGTCACCGGAGCAGGAGCAGAGCAGGGATGCAAAAAGGCAGATCAAAAGAAAGCCAGAAATAATTCGGTGCATATATCTTCCCCTTTCAATAAATCAAAGTAATTATATCACAGATGCATAAAAAAAGCAACAAAATTATTTTAAAGTAATAATTGATGTAATACTATACAAAAAAGTATAGTATATTTATGGAAACCGTCAAAAAGTAAATCTAAGGTTGATTTTCGGCCGCTTTAAGTGGTATAATCACTGTGTATTTTAATAAAGAAATACGGAAAAGCCGAGGAAATAAAATGTACAGAATTTGCTTTGATAACGACAGGTATATAGAAATGCAGTCTCAGCATATCAGAGAGCGGATCGACATGTTTGGCGGAAAGCTGTATCTGGAGTTTGGCGGGAAGCTGTTTGACGATTTCCATGCCGCACGTGTGCTGCCCGGATTTGCACCTGACAGTAAGGTGCGTATGCTGGCTAGCCTGAAGGACGACGCCGAGGTGGTTATCGTTATCAATGCCTCCGACATTGAGAAGAATAAGCTCCGCGGAGATCTGGGTATCACCTACGATCAGGACGTTCTTCGTCTCATTGATGCCTTCCGCGAGATCGGCTTATTTGTTGGTAGCGTGGTGCTGACCCGCTATGAGGAGCAGCCCGGCGCAGATGCCTTTAAAAAGCGTCTGGAAGACCTGGGCATCCCCGTATACCGTCACTATTCGATTCCCGGCTATCCCACAGACCTAAAGAATATCGTGAGTGATAACGGCTTTGGCAAGAATGAATATATCAAAACCAGCCGTCAGCTGGTGGTGGTGACCGCCCCCGGCCCCGGCTCCGGGAAGATGGCTACCTGTATGTCTCAGATTTATCATGATCATAAGCGTGGCATCTCCTCCGGATATGCAAAGTTTGAGACCTTCCCCATTTGGAATATTCCGCTGACTCATCCCGTGAATATGGCGTATGAGGCTGCCACTGCGGACTTAAATGACGTCAATATGATCGACCCCTATCACCTGGAGGCATACGGCACCACTGCGGTAAACTATAACCGTGACGTAGAGGTTTTCCCTGTAGTTTCTACCATGCTATCCATGGTAACGGGAGGAGAATGCCCCTATAAGTCCCCTACGGATATGGGTGTTAACATGGCAGGTAACTGCATCACCGATGATGCAGGTGCCAGAAAGGCGGCAAAGGATGAGATCATTCGTCGCTACTACCGGGCTCTCTGCTCGATCCGCAAGGGCGATGCCGACGGAACAGAGCTGTCTAAGATCGAGATCCTAATGAATCGCTCCGGTATTACCCCGGGCGACCGTCCTGTGATTGGTGCTGCGCTGGGTAAGGCAGAGGAAACCTCTGCACCCGCCGTGGCGTGGGAGCTGCCCTGCGGCACCATCGTGACGGGTCGCACCTCGGCCCTTTTGGGTGCCGCATCTGCCGCTATGCTGAACGCTATTAAGGTGCTGGCAGGGATCCCTGATGCGGTGCATCTTATTTCCCCTGAGATCATTTCCCCGGTTCAGAGCCTGAAGGTGGATCATTTGGGCAATCATAACCCCCGTCTTCACACCGATGAGGTATTGATTGCTCTGAGCATCAGTGCCTTGACAAATGAATATGCCAAGACCGCCATCGAACATATCAGTGCGCTAAGAGGCAGTGAAATCCATTCCACTGTGATTCTTTCTCAGGTGGATGAAAACGTTATGAAGAAGCTGGGATGCAACGTTACCTGCGAGCCTGTATACCAGAGCAAAAAATTATACCACAGAAAATAATCGGGAGTTATTATGAAGATCAGTGATAAAATCTGCGGCTTTATCCTGAAGGATATTGAGCCTATTTCTGAACTGAACGTAACCGCATACCGCTTCCGCCATGAAAAGAGCGGTGCGGATCTGCTATGGCTGTCCTGCGATGATGAGAACAGAACCTTCTCCATCTCCTTTAAGACATTGCCTGAGGATAGCACGGGCGTATTCCATATCCTGGAGCATTCTGTGCTGAACGGCTCCAAGAAGTATCCCCTGCGTGAACCCTTTGTGGATCTGATCAAGGGTTCCATGCAGACCTTCTTAAATGCAATGACCTTCCCTGACAAGACCATGTATCCCATTGCCAGCACCAACGAGAAGGACTTTGTTAACCTGATGGACGTGTACCTGGATGCCGTCCTGAACCCCAGAATTTACGAGAAGGAAGAAATTTTCCTGCAAGAGGGCTGGCATTATACCCCCGCTGCAGACGGCGCAGAGGGTGGCTTTAGCGGTGTTGTTTATAACGAGATGAAGGGAGCCTATTCTTCCCCTGATTCCCGGATCTTCCGCTATCTGCAGGCTCATACCTACCCCGGTAGCTGCTACTCTCATTCCTCCGGCGGTGACCCCGAATGCATCCCCCAGCTCACCTATGAGCAGTTCCTTAACACCCACAAGAAGTTCTATCATCCCGAGAACTCATATATTTACCTGTACGGTAAGCTGGATATTGAGAACATTCTCTCTCATATTGATACAGAATATCTCTGTAATTATAGGGCAACGGGTCTGTCCTTTGATATTCCCCCTGTTGCTCCTATTGGAGAGCATACCTTCCGTCACGAATATGAGTTGCCCGCTACCGAGGAGCTGGCCGGAAACACCTTGATTGCTCGCGGCACAAGCTTGTGTGACTTCTCTGATAGAGAAACCATCATTGCAGCGGATATTCTTTTGAATACCCTAACCGCCTCTAACGCTTCTCCTTTGAAGGCTGCTATGCTGGAGGCAAAGCTGGGTACAGAGTTCTCTGCCTTTGTATACGATGGCATCCGTCAGCCTACCGTGGTTTACCTTCTGAAGAAGAGCGACCCGGAGATGGCAGAAAAGTTCCTATCTGTTCTTCGTTCTACCCTTGAAAAGCTGGCAGAGGAGGGTGTAGACAAGACTCTGCTGGAGGCAACCCTTAACCAGAAGGAATTTGCTATCCGTGAGCTGGATCTGGGGTATGCCCCCGGTGTATCTCTGGCTATGATGGCAATGGATTCCTGGCTATACGGCGGCAATCCTACCGATGCTCTTAAGAACAGCGACATTCTTGCCCGCCTGCGTCGCGGCATTCACCAGGGATATTTTGAGGATCTGATCCGTCGGTGCCTCTTGGCCGTGGATCATGCTGTAACTGTGATCCTGGCACCCTCTCACGAGGCAGCCGCTCTGCGTATTCAGCGGGAAAAGGAGGCCTCTGACGCCTACGGTGCTTCTCTTGGCGAAGAGGGCCTGAAGGCAAACGAAGAGAAGCTCTCTCGCCTGGCGGCCTATCAAAGCACTGAGGATACCCCTGAGGCGAAGGAATGCCTCCCTCACCTGGAGCTGAGCGACATCCGTCGTGAGATAATCTCTACCCCTGTGTCCCAAGAGGTGTGCGGCGGTATTCCCACCCGTCTTTACACCATGCCCACCAACGGCATTGGATATCTGCGTCTGTATTTTGACTGTTCTCACCTGACGGCTGAGGAGCTGAAGTATCTTTCCCTGGCAAACGAGCTGCTGTATTCCGTCGGCACCTCTGATATGTCTACTCTGCAGTATACTACCGCTCTGATGCTGAATACCGGTCGTGCGTCGTCTACTATTGAGGGATATACACATAAGGACGGTACCTACCATCCTCTTCTCACGGTAAGTGCCAGCTTCCTCTCTGAAAAGAAGGACGTTGCCATGGGCCTGGTGATGGATGGCCTGACCAAGATAAACCTTATCCCCGGTGAGGTAGAGCAGCACTTGCGTCAGGATTTTGCCATGATGGAGCAGTCCCTGGTAATGAGCGGTAATATGTTTGCCTCTCTGCGTGCCGGCGGTGCCCTGTTCGTATCTCAGGCTGTGAAGGATCTGACTCACGGTGTTGGCTTCTATCAGTTCCTGAAAGAAGAGTGCGGTAAGCTTCCGGGCGGGCTGGATGAGCTGATTTCCAAGACGGTAAAGGTGCTGAGATCCGTTGTTTGCTGTGACAATCTGACGGTTTCCTATGTGGGTACTGAAGAGATGGTTGCTGAGTACCGGGCTGTCCCTGTGACTGCACCTGATTGCACCCGAGGCGGTGATGCAACCTTTGCTCCCTATTATCTTACGGCTAAAGAGCAGGCAATTCAGATTCCCGGCGGTGTGGCTTATAACGCAATTGCCGGTGATATGAAGGTAGACAACATTCCTTTCAGCGGCAAGCTGCTGGTTCTTTCCCGCATTTTGTCTCTTGACTATTTGTGGAACCGTGTGAGAATGCGTGGCGGGGCTTACGGGTGCGGTGCATCTATTGACCGTGAGGGTGCTCTTCGCTTATCTTCCTTCCGTGACCCTAACGTTACCTCCACCTATGAAACCTACCGTGCTATCCCTGAATATCTCCGTGAATTTGAGGCAACCACGTCGGATATGACCAGATATATCATTGGTGCTTTCTCCGATATGGATAGACCTCTTCGTCCCAGAGAGCAGGCTGTCGCCGATGATATGGCCGCATTTGCTGACTGGACAGATGCTGACCGACAGATGGTGCGTGACAGTGCCCTGACGGTAACGAAGGAAGATATTAAGGCTATGGCTGAACCTCTGGCTAAGGTGCTGGAGGCATCTAACTTCTGCACTGTGGGTGCAAAAGAGCAGCTGCAGGAGAGCAGTATCTCCTTCTCCGAAATTATCTAAGGAAAAGCGGGCAACCACGTTGCCCGCTTTTTATGTATTACTGAATTTTTACACTGTCCTTCTCCCCGGCACCCACCAGTCCAATATAACTGGTCCCGCGGTTGATCTCCAGCACTTCGTCGGAGTCATCAAAGAAGATAATGCTACCGTCCTCTTGCATGTTCCAACGAATGCTCTCATAGGCACCGCCGTTCAGGTATAAGCCGGTACCACCGTCCTCCAGCACGAAGTCGCGGCTCATCCCATCTTCGCTTTCATAGGTAAGAGAGGAAGCGTAGAGGATAAAAAGGTTGTCAAATCCAACCTGCTCACCGTTGTTGCCATCCAGCTGCGGCACACCGTACTGGGAACGCAGATATTTGCCTGACGTAGCGTCATAGGTATAGACCACGTTTAGATCTTGACTGTAAGAAACGGTTAGCTGAGTGCCCGTACCGCCCTTTAGGCTTCGGTTACCCTGTGCAAAGGCATAGGGGAGGGAGATATCGCTTGCTTTGGCTGACAGCTCCTCACGGCGAATGCCGCTATCCACTAAGATTCCGTTGGTCATAAGTGCGTTGGGCTCAAAGCGAGTGGGATCCTGATAGAATACCCCTGCAAGACGGCCGGTGGAATAGTCCAGACCATCGTAAAGGGCGGCTTCCTCTTCCTTCATGGTTTCTCCGGTCCCATTGTAGCAGAAAATGGCGCCAAATACATCTCCTATCTCGAATAGATATTCACGCATGGATGAAATAGCGCCGATGGTGGTCACAGTTGTATAGTCGGTGGTCAGCATCATCAGGCGTGTGGAGCCGTCCTCTAAGGGGACCTCTATCAGCACCTGTGCGGCACTGAGTCCATACTGTGGGTATGAGTAGGGGGTATTTTCCATACAAATAGCAACAGGCCTTAAATCAGCAAGCTCGCTTGTTGTTCTAAGACCTGTTAATACGTTGTATACAAGAACGGTTGTGCCGTTGCTTGTTCCGTTTTGTACATCCTTATTGATTTCTGCATCCCCTGACACTTCGGTCAGGCCGTTACGCCGGCTCGCCAGAGATGATAAATGGCAGCCCGTTAACGTCGCTGCGGCTATGATCGCCACGCATAGCAAAGAGATCGCCAATGGCTTTGCATAGGCCTTGACGTTTAAGGATTTCAAAATTTTACCTCCAGATGCAAATGTTATCGGTTATAGCGACTAAGCCATGC
>JAZORW010000091.1:0-20709 GCA_045656805.1 Eubacteriales bacterium
GGGGATGGGGGCGCTCCTATCCATCAGCAGCAGCTTTGCCTCCCCTTCTCTTAGCACCAGATAGCCGCCGCAGCTTCTGCCGTCGGTCTTCGAGGTGAAGCCGTCTAAATAGGGAGTTATGCCGGTTTTACAGAAGGCGACTGCCTCCTCCTCACCTATCTTTCTACCCAGGATCGTGCGTCCCATACGGAAGCCGCACTTCTTGGCACTGCAACGCCAGTCAAAGCGGCCGTATACCATTTTCTTAGCGCAGACGGGGCATTTACAGCCCTCCAGGGGCTGTCCCTCTCGGCTCTCCTCCATATCAAAGACCACCTTGCCGTCCTTCAGCATCAGGGGGGCGGAAAACCGCTTATAGTTTTTAGAGATAAATCCATCCAGAGTAGGGGTCCTGCCGGTTTCCAGAATGGCACGTACCTCCTCCAGGCGAATGGTGCGGCGACAGATCTGCAGCCCCACACGGAAGGTACATCCCTCTCCACGGCAGGCGTAGGCAGAGGACTGTCTTTCCACCTGCCCGCCACACAGGGGACAGGTGCCGATAATATCACCCACGTTGCCCGTGTTTCCTCTTGCCTCCAGCAGGGCATGGCGGCCCTCAAAAATGCGGGTGATCTCCTCCCGTGCCACGGAAATGCTTTCCTTCACCGTCATATCCCCACGCCAAACCGCCTTGAGGGCTTTACCCATTTCTGCGGTCTTGTATTTATCCATACCGATGCCCAATTCACTCAGAGAATCCACCAAGAATTCTCCGTCGGGCAAGATTACGTAGGTATCTTTATTTAGGGCAATGTAGCCGGAATTCTTCGCCGTGTCAATAATTCCCGTACGGGTTGCCTCGGTACCCAGCTCCAGACCCTCGAAGATGGCACGGTAATCCTCCTCGTCACCCTCGCCCTCCTCACTGCGTTCCTCTGCCGCCGCCTTTTCCTCCTTAAAGGGATTCTTCAGGTAGTTGTTCAGAGTCTCAATGGTATAGTGCTTGGGAGGTGTGGTCTTTTTCTCCTGGGGTGCATACAGGAGCGGCACCACCTCGCCCACCTCCAGGTTGGGCAGGAATTTATCCTTTTTGGAATAATCGTCATACTTGGTCCAGCCGGGCTCCAGAATGGCAGTGCCCTTTAGAAGGAACTCTTCCTCCTCGCCCACCTTCAGCCGCAGCTCGCTCTTCTCAATGCGGCAGGGGTTGGAGCAGAAAACTGCCACAAAACGGCGCAGCACCGTGCTGTACACCTGCTTTTCCCGCTCATTCAGTTCCTCTGCCTTGGGAATCTTATAGGTGGGAGTCAGGGCAGAGTGGGATTCAATTTTAGAATCGTCGAAAATATACTTGGAATCTCTGAACGCCACGGGATACCCCAGTGCCGCCACGCCCGACAGGATCTGACGCACCTTGCCCTTTTCTGCAGTGGCGAGATACTCAGAGTTGGTACGGGGGTAGGTCAAATACCCACGCTCATACAGAGCCTGCACCGTATCCAGAGAGTCCTTCATGGACATTTTGTATTTTTTACCCAGCACGTTCTGGAGGGTGGACAGGGAATACAGCTTACCGGGGGGGAGAATATCCTCACGGGACTGCTTGTCCACCACCACGGTTTCCAGGCCGTTGTAGCGGTCTGCCAGGCTCTTAGCATCCTGATAATTTTCCTTCTTAAACTCTTTTTTAGAGTTTACCACCACTTCCTCTCCGCGAACCTCCCCACGGCCGCTAACGCCGTAGTAGATGGTTTCCACGAAGTCACGAATGGCTTTGTCACGGTCATAAATTGCCTTGACGATAGGAACGATGACACGCCCCACTCTCAGCAGCTTCCCCGTCATAATGGTGGCGTACCGTGTCAGGTTCAGCCCCCACAGCCAGTCCATATAGGTGCGGGCATAGCCCTCGTTTGCCAGGTTGTCATATTCCCCGTCGGGCTTCATATCCCCCAGGGCACTCAGCACCGTCTGGGGGGTCTGGTCAGGGAGCCACAGACGCATCACGGGCTTAGGCGAGGTCAGTGCCTTGCTAACGCAGGTGCGGACGATGATCTCACCCTCACGGTCTGCGTCTCCCGCATTGACGATGGCGGTCACGTCCCCACGGTTACAAAGGGAGGCAATCAGGCTAAACTGCTTTGCCACGCCATTATCGGGACGTAGCTGGTATTCAAAGGTTTCGGGGAAGCAGGGCAGATTGTCAAAGGTCCAGCCCCGCTTTTCCTTGGGGGCAGGAGAATAATGGTCAATATCTGCCAATGAAAACAGATGGCCGAAGACCCAGGTAATCAGGTAATCTCCGCCCTCTAAATATCCGTTCTTTTGCTTCATGTTGCCAATGGCGGCGGCAATATTCCGTGCCAAGCTTGGCTTTTCCGCAATGATCAGAACCATGCTTCACCTATGCCCTTCAGGGGGTGTTTTTTCCCTCTGAGGCAGCCCTTTCTATTTTCCATCATAGCACGGAAAAGCGAGGCTTGTCAATTCCTTCCCATTGACATTTTTTGCTCCGGAGGATATACTGTTATAAAACAGTAAGGAGGCGTTATGAAACACTTTCAAGTGTCCGAATACGGGCTTTCCGCCCCCATTCCCGAACCTCTGCGGCTTGCCCTGGTGGCAGACCTGCATAACATGGACGCCGCCGCTGTGGCACAGGCTGTGAAGGATGCAAAGGTAGACGCCACCCTGATCCTGGGGGACCTGTATGAATCTCCACCCCGCCGCAGCTATTATGCCTTTGACCAGGCTATCCAGCTGCTGGAGTCCCTCTCCCCCCTGCCCATCTTCTACGTCATGGGCAACCACGACTACCGCCTGCCCGACGAGATGCGCGGGGCTCTGGACAGGTGCGGTGTCACCCTATTGCACGACACCGTTGTCCCTTTCCGCGGGCTGACCCTGGGGGGTATTGCCTCCGCAGAATTTGTCCGCGGTCACGTGCCGAACACCGAGTTTCTTGCCCGCTTTGCCTCCTGCCCGGGATACAAGGTACTGCTGTGCCACCATCCCGAGTATTATCCCCGCTTTATTCGGGATCTGGATATTGACCTGACCCTGTCGGGCCACGCCCACGGGGGACAGTGGCGTTTCTTTGGCCGTGGAATCTATTCCCCGGGGCAGGGGCTGTTCCCCCGCTACACCGGCGGGGTTTACGAAAACCGTCTGCTGGTCAGTCGGGGGCTGAAGATCTCCCGCCCCATCCCCCGCCTCTTCAATCCGAGAGAGCTGGCCATCCTCACCCTCACCCCAAATACCGCAAAAAGTGCAGAGTGATCCTGACCCTGCACTTTTTTCTTTGTGTTTTTTCCCTTTTTTAGGGCCTTTTTAGGTGACTTTCGTTGACAAAGATAGGAAATGTATATATAATATATGTTTGTAAAATAGTATTTTCTTGGGAGAGAGCTATGAAAGAAAAGATCGCCGCCTGTGCGGCACAGATCGAGGAGGCCCTGGCAGGGATCAAAAACGGTGCTGACCTGAAGGACTTCTATGCCAAATATCTCGGCAAGGCAGGTGAGGTCACTGCCCTGATGCGTCTGATGGGTCAGTTCCCCAAAGAGGAAAGGCCCGCCATCGGTCAGATGATCAACTCCTTTAAGGAGGAGGTTACCCGTCGCTTTAAGGAGATGGAGGGTGAGATCGCCCGCCGTGAAATGGCGGCAAAGTATGAGAGAGAAAGCGTGGACATCACCATGCCCGCCGTTTCCCATACCCCCGGTGCCCTGCACCCAACCTCTCTCATTCGTGCCAGACTCTGCGAGGTATTTGCAGGCATGGGCTTCCGTATTTGGGAGGGTCGTGAGATCGAGGACGATTACCACAACTTCACCGCCCTGAATACCCCCAAGGATCACCCTGCAAGAGATAAGCAGGATACCTTCTACGTAGAGGAGGACGTGATGCTCCGCACCCACACCTCCCCCGGGCAGATTCATTGCATGGAGACCATGAAGCCCCCCTTCAAGGTAGTTATGCCCGGCAAGGTATTCCGCTGTGACGATGACGCTACCCACGCCCCCATGTTCCATCAGATCGAGGGGCTGGTGATTGATAAGAACGTGACCCTCTGCGACCTGCAGGGTCTGCTTGACACCCTGGCGAAGGCAATGTTCACCCCGGATACCAAGACCCGCTTCCGTCCCTCCTACTTCCCCTTTACCGAGCCTTCCGTAGAGGTGGACGTCTCCTGCTGTGAGTGCGGGGGAACCGGTACCGGCTGCCGCCTGTGTAAGGGATCCGGCTGGATTGAAATTCTGGGCGGTGGCGTAGTCAACCGCCGTGTTATCGCCAACTGCGGTCTTGACCCTGACGAGTGGACGGGCCTTGCCTTCGGTGCAGGCCTTGACCGTATTGCCATGCTGAAGTACGGCATGGGCAACATTCATTTGCTCTACGACGGAGATCAGGACATTCTCCGCCAGTTCAGAAAGTAAGGAGGTACAGGTATGCTTTTACCCATTAGCTGGCTGAGAGATCTGGTAGATCTGACAGGCATTTCAAACGACACCGTGGAAAAGGCGCTGTTCTCCTGCGGTCTTGAGGTAGAGGAACGCACCCCCTTCCTGCCCCAGGTGCAGGGTGTGGTGGTAGGTGAGCTGACCTCCGTTGAGAAGATGGAGAACTCTGAGCATCTGCAGATCTGCCGCGTCAACTGCGGCGAGCGGGGCGAGGATATTCAGATCGTCACCGGTGCCTCTAACATTGCGGCAGGCGACCACGTGCCCGTGGCACTACACGGTGCCACCGTCTTTGGCCGTGAGGGCAAGATCGTCACCATTAAAAACGGAAAACTGCTGGGCACCCCCTCTAACGGTATGCTCTGCTCCGGTGAAGAGCTGGGCATCGACGACAACTGGTACGAGGGTGCCGGCGTATACGGCATTCTGATCCTGGAGAAGGATACCGTCCCCGGTACCGACGTCCGTGAGGTGCTGGAGCTGAATGACGAGATCTGGGATATTTCCATCACCGCCAACCTGCCCCACTGTCAGTCCGTATGGGGCATCGCACGTGAGCTGGCAGCCTATCTGGACCGCCCTGCCCACATGCCCGATACCTCCTACACCCCCGTGGCAGAAGGTAAGGATAGCATCACCGTCACCGTAGAGGCACCCGACCTCTGCCCCCGCTATATCGCCCATTACGTAAAGGATATCAGAATTATCTCCTCCCCCCGCTGGATGCGTAGACGTCTGATTCTGGCAGGGCATAACGCCATCAATTCTCTGGTGGATATCACCAACTACGTGCTCACCGAGCTGGGTCAGCCCATGCACGCCTTCGACCTCTCTGGCCTGGAGGGTGAGAGAATCGTGGTACGCCGTGCCAAGGAGGGCGAGCCCATCACAACTCTTGACGGTAAGGAATTCTCCCTGACCCCCGAAAACCTGGTGATCTGCGACGGGAAGAAGCCTGTGGCACTGGCCGGCGTTATGGGGGGGCTGAACAGTGAGATCCGCCCCGATACCGCAGAGGTGCTCTTTGAGTGTGCCAAGTTCCTGCGTGACAATATCCGCCACACCTCCCGCGGTCTGGGTCAGGCATCCGACTCCTCCCGCCGCTACGAGAAGGGTGTGGACGAGTACACCACCGAGATGGCCATCGGCCGTGCCCTCCACCTGGTAGAGGAGCTGGGCTGCGGTACCGTGACAAAGACCCACGTGGATTGCCGTGGTGCAGAGGTTGTCCCCACCACCATTACCACCACCTTTGATAAGATCAACGGGGTACTGGGCATCACCGTCCCCCGCGAAGATATTCTGGCCATCCTTGGCCGCATGCACTATACCCTGCAGGTAGAGGGTGACACCCTCACCGCCACCGCCCCCGGCTACCGTGAGGATATCGAGGACTTCCCCGACCTGGCCGAGGACGTAATCAAGATGTATGGCTATGAGCATATCACCCCCCGTCTGATGGAGGGCTGTGCCATTACCGCCGGTGGCTATACTCTGCCCCAGAGCCAGCTGATGCAGGTAAAGGAAAGCCTGGTATCCCAGGGCTTCTATGAGCTGATTAACTATTCCTTCTATTCTGAGGAAGAGCTGAACCTGCTCCGTCTGCCCGAAGACCATCCCTGGAGACGTGTGGTGCGTCTGCAGAACCCCCTGAGTGAGAATTACGCCATTATGCGTTCCACCCTGGTGCCCTCTCTGCTCCGTATCCTCTCCCATAACGGAAAGCGTGGCCATGACAGCGGCCGCTTCTTCGAGTATGCAAACGTATTCGTGCCCTCCGGTGAGGCAGGCGTGCTGCCTACCGAGCTGCCCCGTCTGTGCCTTGCCCTGTGGGGTAAGGAGGAGAGCTTCTTCACCGCAAAGGGTGCGGTAGAGGCTCTGGTGGCTGGTTTTGGTCTGAAGCTGACCTATGAGCGTACCACCCTGCCCTTCCTCCATCCCGGTGCCACCGCCCGCATCCTGTGCGGCGAGACCGAGGTGGGCTATATGGGTCAGGTGTCCTACGAGTGTGCCGAGGAGGCTGAGATCGTAGGCAACGCCTTCGTCATCGAGCTGGACTATGCCGCCCTGTCGGGTCTGTTCCCTGAGCTGATCCGCTATACCCCCGTTCCTCGCTTCCCCTCTGTGAGCCGTGACCTGGCTCTGGTGGCAGACGAGGCTGTGACCTGCGGTGAGATCACCGACGTCATTCGCAGTGCCGCCAAGAACGTTACCCAGGTGAACCTGTTTGACGTATACCGCAGTGAGGCACTGGGAGAAGGCAAGAAGAGTATGGCCTTCGGCCTGACCTTCGCCCCCACGGGTGACGCCCCCTTAAGCGGTGAGGCTGTGGACAAGATGGTCGATAAGATTCTGAAGGCTCTGGCATACCGCCTGCAAATCACCATTCGCTAAATAAAGGAGTATTTTCCATGCTGGATATTAAGTTCTTAAGAGAAAATCCCGAGGCGGTAAAGGAAAACATCCGCCGTAAGTTTCAGGATCATAAGCTGCCCATGGTAGACCAGGTGATCGAGCTGGATGCCGAGAGTCGCCGCTGTAAGGCTGAGGCAGACGCCCTCCGTGCAGACAGAAACCGTCTCTCCAAGGAGATCGGTATGCTGATGGGTCAGAAGAAGATCGAGGAGGCCAACGCCGTTAAGGCGCAGGTCACCGCCAACGCCCAGCGCCTGGCTGAGCTGGAGGTGCTGGAGGGCGAGCTGCAGGAGAAGGTCAAGACCCTGATGATGACCATCCCCAATATCATTGACCCCTCTGTGCCCATCGGCCGTGACGATAGCGAAAACGTAGAGGTTAAGAGATACGGCGAGCCCCTGACCCCCGACTTCGAAATTCCCTACCACACCGAGATCATGGAGGCACTGGAGGGCATTGACCTGGATTCCGCCCGCCGTGTGGCCGGTAACGGCTTCTACTACCTGATGGGTGATATCGCCAGACTGCACTCTGCCGTGATCTCCTACGCAAGAGATTTCATGATCGACCGTGGCTTCACCTATTGCATCCCCCCCTATATGATCCGCTCCGACGTGGTGACCGGCGTTATGTCTTTTGCCGAGATGGAGAACATGATGTACAAGATCGAGGGCGAGGACCTGTACCTCATCGGTACCTCCGAGCATTCCATGATCGGTAAGTTTATCGACACCATCAACCCTGAGGAGAAGCTGCCCTACACCCTCACCTCCTACTCTCCCTGCTTCCGCAAGGAGAAGGGTGCCCACGGCATCGAGGAGAGAGGCGTATACCGTATCCACCAGTTTGAGAAGCAGGAAATGATCGTTGTCTGCCGTCCCGAGGACAGCATGATGTGGTTCGACCGCCTGTGGCAGAACACCGTAGACCTGTTCCGCTCTCTGGACATTCCCGTCCGCACCCTGGAATGCTGCTCCGGTGACCTGGCAGACCTGAAGGTAAAGAGCATCGACGTAGAGGCATGGTCCCCCAGACAGCAGAAGTACTTCGAGGTAGGCTCCTGCTCCAACCTGGGCGACGCCCAGGCACGCCGCCTGCGTATCCGTGTCAGCGGTGAGAACGGCAAGTACTTTGCCCACACCCTGAACAACACCGTAGTGGCTCCCCCCCGTATGCTGATCGCATTCCTTGAAAACAATCTCTGCGAGGACGGCTCTGTGAAGATTCCCGTGGCTCTCCGTCCCTACATGGGCGGCAAGGAGAAGATTGGAAAGTAAAAATTCCAATTTCGCATGCCCGCAAAAATGTAAAAAAAACAAAAAAGCATCCCCCGACGGGATGCTTTTTCTTTACTTTTGTATCAGGTACGGCAGTAGTTTTTCTGCTGCCGCCATTTCGGCTTTAGCACGGCTACGTCCCTCTCCCTCCACGGGGGGATAGCCCTCCACGGTCAGGCGGCACAGGAACTCCTTATCGTGCTCGGGTCCACGCTCTCCATAGTGATGATAGTCGTAGGGAATTTTGTGTTTTTCACAGTATTCCTTTACTACGCTCTTGGGGTTTTTGGCGGCACCGCCCTCCCCCCTGTGCTGCAGCAGACGGTCCACGTCATCCAGCCGTTTCACCACCTCCAGGATGGTGGGGAAATCCATGCCGCAGTCCAGTGCCACGGCAGCCACCAGGCTCTCAAACAGGTCCTCATTTGGGGAATCCTGCCGCAGCACCTGCTGGTTGATATCCCCACGGGACAGCCGCAGAAGGTGGTTGACCCCCAGCCGTCTGATGGCGGCGGCAAGAGCCTTTTTGTCGCTCATATTACTTTTAATAATGGAGAAATCCGCCTCTCCCAGGGCTGTCTTCAGTCCTGCGTCCCCAAGGGTTGCGTATCTTTCTAAAAGCAGATATGCCAGGGCACAGGACAGGACACTGTCGCCGAAGAATTCCAGCACCTCGTTTGACTGGGTGTCCGGGGTCTTGTGTGCCTGTACTCTCTCATTGACGTAGGAGGAGCGGGTAAACGCCTGCTCCAGTAGCACGGGGTTCCCAAAGGTATAGCCCAGCTTTTCCTCCACTATACGTCTGTTTTCCGGGGTCATGAATGCCTCCCATAGGGTTTTTTATTAGGGTATCACGGGTGGGCTGTTTTGTCAAGTAGACCCTTCGGGTATTGCAATGAGCGTGAGAATATTGTATAATTTAAGGAAAGAAGCTAAGGCGTGGTAACCACGCCAAGGGAGAGGGCTATGAATTTAAGCGAAATCATTGCAAAGCGAAAGAATAAGACCCTATACCGCGATGGGGACAAGACCATTAAGGTTTTTGAGCCCTCCTTCTCCAGTGCGGACGTACTGAACGAGGCACTGAACCTTGCCCGGGTGGGGGGCGGCACCGACCTGAATATTCCGAAGCTGCATGCCGTCACCCTCATCGACGGAAAATGGGCACTGGTATACGACTACGTGGAGGGCAGATCTCTCTCTGACCTGATGCTGTCCTATCCTGAAAAGCACAAAGAGTTTTTAGGGCTGTTCGTAGACCTGCAAAGAGAGGTGCATCGCCACCGCGTGCCTCTGCTGACAAAGCTGCGTGACAAAATGCACCGCAAAATTGACGCAACAGATCTGGAGGCGACCACCCGCTATGAGCTGCATTCTCGCCTTGAGGGTATGCCCCGCCACAATAAGCTGTGCCACGGTGACTTTAACACCGCCAACATTATCCTGACCCAAAGCGGAGAGCCCCATATCCTGGACTGGTCCCACGCCACCCAGGGCAACGCCTCTGCTGACGTAGCCAGAACCTACCTGATCTACAGCCTGCGTAACCTACACGAAGAGGCAGAGGAATATCTGAACCTGTTCTGTGAGAAGAACGGCACCCCCGCGGAATACGTGCGCAGATGGCTGCCCATCGTAGCTGCCTCCCAGTCTGTAAAGCGGAAGCCTGAGGAGCAGGCAATGCTGAACGACTTTATCAACCGTGTGGAATTTGAGTGAGGGAGGAGCCGAAAAATATGAAGAAATTTGATACTAAGGTCCAGCACCTGAAGCACGGCGTCCTCCGCGAGGTAGCCAAGGAGGCATGGGAGGATACTCTGGCCATCAGTGCCCTGGATATTCCCAAGCATCTGTCCCCTCCCGGCACCCAGCCCACCATGCGGTGCTGCGTGTATAAGGAGCGTGCCATTTTGGGCGAGCGTGTCAAAATGGCAATGGGCGGACACAAGAGCAGCCACGGCGTGGTAGAGGTCATCGACATCGCCTGTGACGAGTGTCCTGTCAGCGGTTATCAGGTCAGTGACGCCTGCCGCGGGTGTCTTGCCCACCATTGCGTGGAGGTATGCCCCAAGGGTGCCATTTCCTTTGATAAAAACCAGCGTGCCCACATTGACCCCTCCCTGTGCGTGGGATGCGGTGCCTGTGCTAACGCATGTCTGTTCCGCGCCATCCATACCCAGACCCGTCCCTGTGAGAGCTCCTGCCCCGTAGGTGCCATTTATCCCGGTGCCAATCAATCCGCAGAGATTGACTATGAGAAGTGCATTGGCTGCGGTAACTGCATTCGCCACTGCCCCTTCGGTGCCATTATGGACAAGTCCTATATCCTGAACGTCATTGACCTGCTGAAGAAATCCAGAGGCGACGGTAACTATAAGGTATGGGCACTGGTGGCACCCAGCATTGGCTCTCAGTTCTCCTACGCCACCCCTCCTCAGATCATCACCGCCCTGTATCGACTTGGCTTTGACGGTGTGACCGAGGTGGCAGAGGCGGCAGACGCGGTGGCCCTCCACGAGGCAGAAGAGCTAAAGGACAAGGAGTTTATGACCAGCTCCTGCTGCCCCTCCTTCGTTACTTATATTGAGAAGTATTTCCCTGAACTGAAAAAGTACGTATCCACCAGTCCCTCTCCCATGGCACTCATGGGCAGAATGCTGAAGGAGGCAGACCCCACCTGTAAGACCGTGTTCGTGGGCCCCTGCGTAGGTAAAAAGCTGGAATATCGCCGCCCCGAGGTGGCACCCTATATTGACAGTGTCATCACCTTTGAAGAGCTGGAGGCACTGTTTGCCGCCCGCTCTATCTCCCCCGAGACCCTGCCAGAAACACCCCTGGACGGTGCCTCCGCCCTGGGTCGTGGCTTTGCACAGATCGGCGGTGTGACAGAGGCCATTAAAACTCTGTCCAGCCCCACCCACGATACCGTGGTGTGCAATGGCATTGAGGAGTGCCGCATCGCCCTCATGCGCCTGACTAAGGGCAAGCTGCCCAGCAGCTTTATTGAAGGCATGGCATGCCAGGGTGGCTGCGTCAGCGGTGCGGGCTGTCTCACCCACGCCCCCGGTGCCGCACGGGCACAATCCGCCTATATCGCCGCCGCACCCAAAAAGACCCCTGAAACGAAATAAAAGAAAAGAGTGATACCTAGCGGTGTCACTCTTGTTTTTTGTTTGAGTTTCTGCCTAAATCCTTTTGTCCTCTAAGGGAGAAGCCCCCAGGTGCTGTTTGTACTGGCGATAGAAGGTAGAGTAGTTCTCAAACCCACATGCCTCCGCCACGCGGGTGGGTGCCATCCCGCTCTCTATCAGATCCTTAGCATACAGTGCCTTCTTCTGCCCCACGTATTTGTGGAAGGTCATACCCAGGTGACGCCTGAAGGCGTGCATCACCCAAGAGGGGCTGACGAAGAATTTCTCCGCCACCTCTCCCACCGTCAGGCGGTTTTGGGGGTGCTCGTCAATATAGGTCAGCATGGCCTCCAGCCGTGGGTCGGTATAGCTGGGACGCTCTGTCTGAGAGGCGGGCATATATTTCAGGTGGGCAATGATGCCCCCCAGGCTGTCTCTGACAAAATGGTGAAAATCCTCCTCTGAAAACTGCTCTCTTGCCAGTCTGAGGCTCTCCATCACGGCATCAATATGGCTGTGCTTAGAAATGCGATAAATATCCCCCAGAGCCATAATGCTATCCCGCAGGCTGGGGGGCACCGCCTCCTTGGGGAAGCGAAGCACCGTTCTTTCATAGGGAGCACAGGACAGCAGGTCCAGACGGTGGAAGGTGGCAGGCTTTATCAGCAGCAAATCTCGCCTGTGCAAATGGTAACGAGAGCTACCCACCACGTAGTCTGCATCCCCCCGCATAAAGTACAGCATTTCCCACCCGCCGTGCATGTGGCTGTAGTACTGTTTTGGGTCAGGAGTCTCCGTGTGGACAAAGTCGTATAGCAAATCTGTCTTCAAAATTCTTTCCATGTCCACAGTATAGCACGTTTTTGCAGGATTTGCAATGTCTATGTGATATTTTTGCTATTGAATGTCATTTTCGATAATATTACAATGGTATTAGTAATCTATATATAGAATACATAGGAGGTAGGTTATGATTTCCCTTTGTGCCTTTGCCGACGAGGCGGGCTCTCTTCTGGCAGAACAGATCGAGGCGCTGCATCGCAACACCATCGGCATGACAGAGCTGCGTAGCATTGACGGTGTCAACGTATCCGACTTCACCCCCGCCTACGCCAGACGGGTCAGCCAGACCCTGAGGGATGAGGATATCCGTGTATGGTCTATCGGCTCTCCCATTGGTAAGATCAACGTACATACTGACTTCCCCAAGTATCTTGAGAAGGTAAAGAACGTCTGCGAGCTGGCAAACATCTTTGACTGTGACCGCATCCGTATGTTCAGCTTCTTTGATGCCTATGAGGAAGAGGAGCGGGTGATCTCCTACCTGAGAGAAATGGTGGACGTAGCCCGTAGCTTCCGTGTGCATCTGTGCCACGAAAATGAGAAGGGCGTGTTCGGTGACACGGTAGAGCGGGTGAAGCGCCTGATGGAGCAGGTGCCCGGTATGCGGTTCGTTTACGACCCTGCCAACTTCCGCCAGGCAGGGGAAGACCCCCAGGTATCCCTTGACCAAATTCTCCCCCACTGTGACTACTATCACATTAAGGACTACATCGCCGAGACGGAGGAGCTGGTACCCGCAGGCATGGGTGACTGTGACATCCCGGGGCTGATCCGTCGCATCTCTTCTCCCAAGGTTCTGACCCTGGAGCCCCATCTGGCCATCTTCCAGGGGTATTCCGATATCGACCATACCGAAATGAAGAATAAGCTGCATTTTGATACCAACGCTCAGGCCTTTGACTACGCCGTCACCTCTCTGAGAGGACTGCTGATGGAGGCAGGGTATACCGAAGCGAACGGAGGATTTATTAAGGCATGAAATACGGACTCAATCTCTTTTCCATTCTGAACAAAATCAAGACCCCCGAGGCCCTGCTGCAGACGGCAGGCGAGCTGAAGGAGATGGGCTACTCTTTCCTGCAGATGTCCGGGGTCAACCACACACCCGAAACCGTCCGCCGTGTGGTAGACGAGGTGGGTATGCCCATCGTGCTGACCCACATGCCCATGCCCAGAATTATAGGCGAGACCGAGGCTCTTATGGAGGAGCATGCCTCCTTTGGCTGTAAGTACATCGGCCTGGGTGCCATCCCCGCCCCCGAGATTGCCGACCAGGATAAGTGTAAGGCACATATCGAGGCACTGGAGGCAGCCGCCGAGAAGATGGAAAAGAACGGCTTCCGCTTCTTCTACCATCACCACCACTTTGAGCTGTCCCGCATGGGGGATGAAACCGTGCTGGAATACATGCTGCGCACCGCCCCCCACATCCACTTCACCCTGGATACCTACTGGCTCCAGTACGGTGGCGTGAACGTTCTGGAGTATCTTAAGAAGTTTGAGGGCAGATGCGAGTGCATCCACCTGAAGGATTTCGCTGTCCGCCCCAAGCTGGGTGAGGACGGCGCCTTCCAGGGCTTTGAGCCTACCATCGTCCCCGTGGGTGACGGCAATATCAACTTCCCCGCAGTGGTAGAGGCTGCTAAGGCTGCCGGGGCTGAGTACTTCTTAGTAGAACAGGACACCGCCTTCAAGCTGCCCGACACCATGGAGCAGGTAAGACGCAGTGCCAACTACCTAAATAAAACCTTCGCTGACTAAAAAATTAAAATATATCACAAAAGGAGCTTTCCAAAATGAACAAGGTAAGATTCGGTATCATCGGCCTGGGTAACCAGGGCTCTCACTACGCCATCAATCTCTTTGATAAGGGCGTCATTGAAAACGGTGTGGTATCCGCCATGTGCGATATCAACCCCGCTAAAATCAACAAAATGAAGAACAGCACCAAGACCGAGGGTGTTGCCTACTTTGAGAACTATATTGAAATGCTGGACAGCGGTCTGTGCGACGCCGTTCTGGTAGAGGTTCCCCACTATCAGTACCCCGAGATGGTTATGGAGTGTCTGAAGCGCAACATTCACGTTATCTGCGAGAAGCCCGCCGGCGTATACTCCAAGCAGGTAAAGGAAATGAACGAGGCTGCAAAGAACAGCACCGCCCTCTTTGGCATGATGTTCAACCAGCGCACCAACCCCGCCTACCAGAAGATGCGTGAAATCGTATGCCAGGGCGGCATTGGCGAGCTGCAGAGAGTGACCTGGATCATCACCGACTGGTACCGTCCCCAGAAGTATTACGATACCGGCTCCTGGCGTGCCACCTGGGAGGGTGAGGGCGGCGGCGTCCTCTTCAACCAGTGCCCCCATCAGCTGGACCTGGTAAGCTGGGTAGTAGGCGAGCTGCCCACCACTGTACGCGGCTTCTGCCAGTACGGCCGTTGGCATGACATCGAGGTAGAGGACGAGGTTACCGCCTACTTCGAATATAAGAACGGTGCCACCGGTATGTTCATCACCACCACCGGTGAGACCCCCGGTACCAACCGCTTTGAGATCTCCGGTACTAAGGGTAAGCTGCTCTGCGAGGGTAACGTAGTGAAATGGTTCCGTCTCGATGCTGACTCTCAGCAGTTCAGCAACACCACCGCCTCCGCCTTCGGCAAGCCCAGCTGCCAGGTAGAGGAATTCACCTTCCCCGGTCCTGTTCCCCACCACACCGGTATTATCAACAACTTTGCCAATGCCATCCTGGGTAAGGAGGAGCTGTTCGTTGGCGGTGAGGAGGGCATCAACGGCGTTGAGCTGATGAACGCCATCTCCTACTCCGGCTGGATGGGCGGCGAGGCCGTATCCCTGCCTGTAGACGAGGATAAGTACCTGGAAGAGCTGAATAAGCGCCGTGCCACCTCCCGTCTGAAGCAGTGCGACGATAATGCCGTAGCCAACACTGCCGGCTCCTTTGGTGCAAAATAAATCTAAAAAGGATTTTACCATGAGAATAGCTATCATTGGTCATGGGGTCATCGGCTCTATGCACCGCCGCATTCTGCAAACAAACGGATATGATTTGGTGGCAGTATGCGATATTAATGAAGCGAAGCTAACGGGGCTGGGGGACCTGCCCGTGTATACCGACTGGCAGACCATGCTGGATACTGAGCGGCCCGACGCCGTCCATATCTGCACCCCTCACCACCTACATACCGAAATGATTTTAGGCGCCCTGAAGCGGGATATTCACGCCCTGTGTGAGAAGCCCCTGTGCATCCACCGTGAGGATATCCCCCTGATCCTGGAGGCAGAGGCCGCCTCCAAGGCTACCCTGGGCGTATGCCTGCAAAATCGCTATAACGAGGCAAACCTGTTTGCTAAGCAGTATCTGGAAACCCACTCCCCCACCTCCGGCTGGGGGCTGGTATCCTGGAACAGGGATATGAGCTACTACACCTCTGCCGACTGGCGTGGGAAGTGGGAAACCGAGGGGGGCGGCGTGCTGATCAACCAGGCGCTACACACCCTGGACCTGATGCTGTGGCTGCTGGGCGAGCCCACCTCCGTCACCGCCTCCACCTGCACCATCGGCCATGAGGGGCTGGAGGTAGAGGACGTTGCCACCGCCCTGTGCCACGGAGAGCGTCCCTTCACCTTCTTCGCCACCACCTGTGCCGATAAGGATATGCCCGTGGAGATCTCCATCAACTGTGAGGGTGGCATTATGCGTGTCATGCCCAAGCAGGTTTTGGTAGGAGGCGAGCTGCATTCCTTTGAGGAAAGCACCTCCTTCGCCTCTAAGGGCTGCTACGGAGAGGGACATGCCAAGCTGTTCCACCACTTCTATGAGTGTATCGCCGGAGGGAAGCCCTTCCCCATCGACGGCACCGAGGGTGCTAAGGTGGTAAAACTGATCACCGCTATTTATGAAAGCAACGGAAAGGTTGTGAACGTATGAAAAAATTTATGGGAAAAGACCTATTCCTAGATGGCGCCGCATCCAAGAAAATTTACAGTGCCATCAAGGAACTGCCCATCATTGACTATCACTGCCACCTGAGCATGGATAAGATTTCCTCTGACGCCTCCTTTGGTAACGTTGGGGCTCTGTGGCTGGCAGAGGACCACTATAAGTGGCGTGCCATGCGTCTGGCAGGGGTAGAGGAAGCCTATATCACCGGCAGTGCCTCTGACTATGAGAAGTTCCTGCACTATGCTGCCATCCTGCCCCGTCTGGCAGGCAACGCCCTGTATTACTGGACCCACCTGGAGCTAGCCCTGATCTTCGATATCCATACCCCCCTGAACTCTGAAACTGCCCCCGCCATTTGGGAGGCGGCGAACAAGAAGCTGGAGAATATGAAGGTATCGGACATGTTCCGTCGCTTCCGTGTGGAATACGTGGCAACGGTAGACGACCCCGTAGACGATCTGGCACGCCACGGCCAGTACGGTGATACCCGTGTTGCCCCCACCTTCCGCCCCGACCGTCTGTGGGCACTGTCACAGGAGTATATTGACGCCCTGGGAGCTGCCGCAGGTATTTCTATCACCACTCTACCCGATCTGCTCACCGCCCTGGAGGCACGGCTGGACTTCTTTGCAAGTCAAGGCTGCCGTGTGGCTGACCACGGCTTTGAGA
The DNA here is from genome assembly GCA_045656805.1 of Eubacteriales bacterium. Lineage (GTDB taxonomy): Bacteria > Bacillota > Clostridia > Oscillospirales > CAG-272 > UBA1740. The sequence goes on from JAZORW010000091.1 coordinate 16,747, forward strand.
AATTCCCCTCCGGCTATGCCACCCGTGAGGAGGCAGAGGCACTGTTCCTAAACCGTGCGTCCCTGACCCCCGAGGAGAAGGATCGCCTGTTTGGCTTCTTGCTGCTGTGGCTGACCCGTGAATATGCAAAGCGGGAGATGCTGATGCAAATTCACTTCTCCGTTATCCGTAATAACAACCCCGAGATGTTCAAGGTATGTGGCGTAGACGCCGGCTTTGACCTGCCCGGGGAGGCACAGTCTGTGAAGGATCTGGTAGCATACCTTGCCGCCACCCCTGACGAGGAGCGTCCCGAAACCGTGCTCTACACCCTCCACGATAGCAACCTGGCTGCTCTCACCGCCGCCACGGGCGCCTTCCGCCGTGTGAAGATGGGCGCCGCCTGGTGGTTCAACGACACCGTTGAGGGCATCCGCCGTAACCTATCCACCATCTCTGAGTATGCGGCCCTGGGTACCAACTACGGTATGCTCACCGACAGCCGCAGCTTCTCCTCCTACGTCCGCTTTGATTTCTTCCGCCGTCTGCTGGCCGGATATCTCGGTAAGCTATGCGAGGAGGGCGAGTACAATCTGCCTGCCGCCTGCCAAATGGCAAAGGCAATTTGCTATGACAACATCAAGGAGGCACTGAAGCTATGAAAATGACCTTCCGCTGGTACGGAGAGGGGGACAGCATTCCGCTATCCTACATCCGTCAGATCCCCGGCATGTCCGGGGTGGTCACCGCGGTATACGACGAGCCTGTGGGCAACGTCTGGCCCGAGGAAAAGATCGCCCGCCTGGCAGAGCTTTGCCACGCAAACGGTCTGGAGATGGAGGTAATCGAGTCTGTCCCCGTCCACGAGGATATTAAGCTGGGAAAGCCCACCCGAGATACCCTGATTGCCAACTATGCCCAGACCATCCGCAACCTGGCACGCCACGGTGTCAAGTGCATCTGCTATAACTTCATGCCCGTATTTGACTGGCTCCGCACTGACCTGAAGACCCAGGCGGAGGACGGCAGCAATTCTCTGTCCTATCGCCATGATACCCTGATGGCGCTGGATCCCCACGATCTGCATCTGCCCGGCTGGGATGAGAGCTACACCTCCTCTGAGCTGAACGGACTTTTAAAGCAGTATGAGGGCATGACCCACGAGACCCTCTTTGACAACCTGGTGTATTTCCTAAACGGCATCATGGATGCCTGCGACGAGACAGGCATCCACATGGCGATCCACCCGGACGATCCGCCCTGGGATATGTTCGGCCTGCCCCGCATCATCACGGGACCCGGATCCTACGACCGTCTCTTCGCCGCTGTGCCTAACCCTCACAACGGTGTTACCTTCTGCACGGGTAGCCTGGGTGCCTCCCGCACCAATCCCCTGCCCGAGATGGCAAAGAAATACGCCTCCCGCATCCACTTTGCCCACCTGCGTCAGCTGCGCTACGAGGGCGAAAAGGACTTTATCGAGGCAGGACACCTGAGTCAAGGCGGAGCCTTTGATATGTACGCCATTGTGAAGGGGCTGGTAGAGGCTGGCTTCGTTGGCTACGTACGTCCTGACCACGGACGCAATATTTGGGGCGAAGACGGAAAGCCCGGCTATGGGCTTTACGACCGTGCCCTGGGTGCCGCCTACATCAACGGTCTTTTTGAGGCGGCAGAAAAGGAGTTAAAGAAATGAAATTACCCTTTCAAGTAGATCTATCCGATAAGGTTGTAGTGGTCACCGGTGGCGGTGGCGTCATCTGTGGCGAATTTGCCCGTGCCCTGGTAGAGTGCGGTGCCAAGGTGGCGATCCTGGACATCAACGGTGAGGCCGCTACCGCCCTGGCTACTGAGCTGGGCGAGAATGCCATGGGCGTTACCTGCAACTGCCTGGATAAGGCCAGCATCGTGGCCGCAAGAGAGGCAGTTCTTGCAAAATGGGGCAAGGCAAATATTCTTATCAACGGTGCCGGTGGTAACAATCCCCGTGCCACCTGCGATAACGAGTATATGACCCCTGACCTGAGCGGCGTGAAGGACTTCTTCGCCCTGGGTGAGGACGGGCTGAGATTCGTATTCGACCTGAACATCACCTCCGCCTTCCTGGTGACCCAGGTTTTTGCACAGGATATGGTGGCTGAGGGTGGTAACATCATTAACATCTCCAGCATGAACGCCTACCGTCCCCTGACTAAGATTCCCGCCTATTCTGCCGCAAAGGCTGCCGTGGGTAACTTCACCCAGTGGCTGGCAGTGCATTTTGCACCCTGTAACATCCGTTGCAATGCTATCGCCCCCGGTTTCTTCGTAACCCACCAGAACAGAGGGCTCCTCTTTGACGCAGAGGGCAACCCCACCCCCCGTACGGGCAAGATCCTGGCCGCCACTCCCATGAAGAAATTCGGGGAGATCAGCGACCTGCTGGGTGCTCTGCTGTGGCTGTGCTGTGACAGTGCCAGTGGCTTCGTTACCGGTACTACCGTAGCAGTAGACGGCGGCTTCTCCGCCTATAGCGGTGTTTGACACAAATCCATTCAAAAAGGTCTGTTGCACGCAACAGACCTTTTCTTTTTCTTTTCTTCTTTCTGCTCTTCTTACACCACAGCTGCCGCCAGAATTTCCAGTAGCAGGCTAAGGAAGATCAGGAGCAGGTTCACCACGATAAAGAGGATAGCCCCCACGTTTACCACCGCGGTGGAAAACCGCTGCCCACGGGGCACAGGGCACTTTTCTCCGCCACCGTTATGACGAAGCCTTTTGATATTCACCAGCAGCAGTATCGCACCCACGAATGCAAAGATCAGGGGGAGATAGGACACCGCCAGATACAGAAGGATCTCCAGGGGATGCTCCATGATCATTTCCATAAGCTCTGCATCGGTCTGGGCAGAGTAAATATCCACCGTCAGACACCTTTCCACGAGGGAGGGTAGGACCCCACAGAACAGATTGCACAGAAAATGCATCAGAATGCAGTATGTCAACTTTCCCGTCTGGTAATACAGGTATCCCATGAGGAAGCCCAGGGTGGTGGCGTAGAACAGCTGCTCCAGATTTCCGTGGAATAGCCCAAACGCAACGCCCGAGAGCAGTACGTTAGTCCACAGCCCCCACTTCCGTGTGCGGTCGATGAGCAGCTTACGGAACACGAATTCCTCCATCACGGGGGCAACCACCAGTGTGTACAGACAGGTGACGAGGAAATAATCTGCCCCCAGGCTATCCGACACCACAGAAGAGACGGGAAGGTCTAAGACGCTGTAAATGGTGTTATTGACTATGTTCCCGAAATATGCCCCTGCCATCATAAAGGTAAAGGCTACAAAGCAGAAGATCAGCAGTGCCTTGGTGGGCAGATAGCGGGGAGCGATGGGATCCTTGGGCACCCCACGCAGGATGAGATACGCCGGGGGCAGGGACACACCGTATAGAGAGAAAACAGTGATTACCACCGACACCCAGTTGGGGGCGGTACCGGGGTAAAGGAGCTCCACCAGAATATAAATACCGTTTGCCGCCAACATGCTAAGAAGGCAAAATAGGGCAAGGGCTAAGCCCACACGGCTCACGCTGCGGCGGTAGGGCGTCAGGTCAAAGGATTGGCCGATACCGCTCTCGTATTGGCTAAAATATTCCATGGGTATCCCCCTTTACGTCTTTTTAAAAATTATATCACATTTTCCCTTAAAATACAAGGGCTATCACCCCGGCACCACCACTAAAAAGCCGTCCCTTCCGTTGCCCACCGCCCCGTAGGTCACCCCCGCAGTCAGGGTCAGCTCTGCCCCGCTGTGGTGGACGGGCAGATAAAAGATCCGCCACCGCTTCTCCCCCCGCACCGCCACCAAGGGAGAGGCTTGAGAGTAACCGTACAGCAGGGAGAGGTACTGTCCGGGGGTCAGCCTCCTCTCCCCCATGGCACAGGCGTGGGGTGCCCCCACGTATAAGTCGGATCGTAGCCATGTCGTTCTGTGAGCCAAGGAG
>JAZORW010000092.1:0-8658 GCA_045656805.1 Eubacteriales bacterium
CAAACTGCAGGTGAGAAATGGTAACACCACTGGTCTTCTTAGAGTCATACTGGAAGTATGCCTGAATGTACTTATCGGTGTGGTCACCAATGATCTTGATGGAGTTCTTGTTTGCACCAACGGTACCGTCGCCACCCAGACCCCAGAACTTGCAGGCGATAGAGCCGGCAGGAGCGGTATCGGGAGCGGGCTTCTCCTCCAGAGACAGACCGGTAACGTCGTCTACGATGCCAACGGTGAAGCCGTTCTTAGGCTCCTTGGCGTTCAGGTTCTCGTAGATAGCGAAAATGGATGCAGGAACAGTGTCCTTGGAACCCAGACCGTAACGGCCACCAACAACGGTGATACCGTCTACGCCGCACTGTGCCAGGGCAGTTACTACGTCCTGATACAGGGGCTCACCCAGGGAGCCGGGCTCCTTGGTGCGGTCGAGAACAGCGATGCTCTTTACAGTCTTAGGCAGAGCGTCTACCATCTTCTGTGCGCAGAAGGGTCTGAACAGACGAACCTTCAGGATACCTACCTTCTCGCCGTTTGCGTTCATGTAGTCGATGACTTCCTCTGCTACGTCGCAGACAGAACCCATCGCTACGATTACGCGGTCAGCATCGGGTGCACCGTAGTAGTTGAACAGGCCGTAGTTGGTGCCCAGCTTTGCATTTACCTTGTCCATGTATTCCTCAACGATGGCAGGAACTGCATCGTAGTAGGGGTTACATGCTTCTCTGTGCTGGAAGAAGATGTCGCCGTTCTCAGCAGAGCCACGCAGTACGGGGTGCTCGGGGTTGATAGCTCTCTCACGGAATGCCTTGATAGCATCCATGTCAGCCATTTCCTTCAGATCCTCGTAGTCCCAAACCTCGATCTTCTGGATCTCGTGAGAGGTACGGAAGCCATCGAAGAAGCTCAGGAAGGGAACGCGGCTCTTCAGGGTTGCCAGGTGTGCAACGGCACCCAGGTCCATGATCTCCTGCTGGTTGGTCTCAGCCAGCATAGCATAACCGGTCTGACGGCATGCATATACGTCGGAGTGGTCGCCGAAGATGTTCAGTGCATGGGAGGCAACGCAACGGGCGGACACGTGAATCACGCAGGGCAGCAGCTCACCGGCGATCTTGTACATGTTGGGGATCATCAGCAGAAGACCCTGAGACGCGGTGTAGGTGGTGGTCAGTGCACCGGCAGCCAGAGAGCCGTGTACGGCACCGGCGGCGCCTGCCTCGGACTGCATCTCGATGACGTTTACTTTTTCACCGAGGATGTTTCTTGCGGGCTGGCCGAGAATGTTCTTGTCGGTCGCAGACCAGGTGTCGGTCACCTCTGCCATAGGGCTGGAAGGGGTGATGGGGTAAATCGCAGCTACTTCAGTAAACGCATAGGATACGTGGGCAGCAGCGGTGTTACCGTCCATAGAAAGCTTTTTTCTTTCTATCATTGGTAGTTCCTCCATGTATGTATTTTCTTTTTTTGATAACACGCTAATAGGCAAAGTCTTTGCCACCGATTATTTTAGCACATTCTTTTCATTTTGTAAAGATTATAAATATTACTTTTTATACCTTTTCCTTCCGATTTTCCCCCTCCGGCGGGGCTTTTTCCCCTTTCCCCTTGACAGGCGGAGAAGGGAAAGGTATAATTTTTTCATAAAACTGAGAGGGGTTCCCCCATGCTGGATAATAAAAAAGTCATTTTTTCCGGAGTACAGCCCTCCGGAAACCTAACCATCGGTAACTATCTGGGTGCCATCAAAAATTTTGCGGATTTCCCGTCTGACACCATCCGCTTTTGGTGCGTGGTAGACCTGCACGCCATCACCGTCCGTCAGGTGCCTGCCGAGCTGCGCCGCCGCACCTATGAGACACTGGCCCTGTATATCGCCTCCGGCCTGGATCCCGAGACTAACCATCTGTTCGTACAGTCCCAGGTGCCCGCCCACAGTGAGCTGGGCTGGATCCTCGACTGCTACACCATGTACGGTGAGCTGTCCCGTATGACCCAGTTTAAGGATAAGAGTGCGAAGCACGCCGACAATATCAACGCAGGCCTGTCCACCTACCCTGCCCTGATGGCAGCAGATATTCTTCTGTATCAGACCGATATCGTCCCCGTAGGCAGCGACCAGAAGCAGCACCTGGAGCTGGCACGGGATATTGCCCACCGCTTCAATACCGTACACGGTGACACCTTCACGGTGCCTGAACCCTATATTGCCAAGACGGGCATGCGTATCATGTCCCTGCAGGATCCCACCTCTAAGATGTCTAAGTCGGATGAGAACGAGAATGCAGTGGTCCGCATCCTGGACGAGCCCGACGCAATTTTAAGAAAGTTTAAGCGGGCAGTCACCGACTCCGGCTCCTGCATCCGCTACGAGGAGGGCGGAGACGGCATCAGAAACCTGATGAGCATCTACAGTGCCCTCACCGGCATGTCCTACGAGCAGATTGAGCGTGACTTCGAGGGCCGTGGCTACGGCGACTTTAAGTGTGCCGTGGGCGAAGCCTGCGTAGAGACCCTCCGCCCCGTCCGCGAGGAATTCGGCCGCCTCATGGCAGATAAGGCATATCTGGAGGAGGTCATGGCGAAGGGTGCCGACGCCGCCCGCTACTACGCCCGCAAGACCATGTCTAAGGTCCGCCGCAAGCTGGGCTTCGTTAACTGACAAAGCGGCGAATTTCGGCATAAACACAAACAAAAAATAAGAGTGGTACCTAGTTTGGTATCACTCTTTTTTCAGCTTCCCCCCAAGACAAACTGCGGGGATGAAAAACTGTGGTTTTTCTTCTGTTGGATTAGATTTTTTGTTTGTTATCACCGCTTGCTTCTCGCTGCGGCTCGGTCACACTCGGGGGAAAACAGCACACCGTGCTGTTTTCTAAGACCCTCGTGCCGCTACGCTACTCGCTGCGGCTCGGTCACAAAACGGCTCTAACAGTCCACCGGACTGTTATTCACTCCCGTTTTGTCGCTACGCTACCTCTCGGTGTACCCTCGTACACCTTCGGAACGCAATCGGCGATTTCTGCTCAAAATTCCCTCGCTCTGTCCCCTAAAATCTTTACATAGGGAAAAGACCAAAAAAGAAATACGGTGAATTTCGGCATACCCGTAAATAAAAAAGGGGATGTGTACCCGGTTTGGTATCGTCCCCTTTTCGTTTTCTCAAAATCGTTCTGCTTAAAGCTCCACTTCGGTTTTATAACAGCCTAAAACCTTAAGGCCGCTACAAATTCCTTGTAATTTCTCCATCATGCGAATGCCCGCAGGAGAGGAAAGGTCCCCCTCGCCCTCGATGTAGAAATAATAGCTCCAGGCCAGGTTTTTGGAGGGGCGGCTCTTGAGAGACCGCATGTTAAAGCCTCGCTCACCGATGATAGAGATGGCACGTGCCAGGGCACCTGCCTCGTTTTTCACCGTGAAGGTGAGAATAAAGCGGTGGTCCTCGGCAGTTGCCTGATGGGGTACACGGCTGAATACGGCAAAGCGGGTGGTGTTGCCCGCACTCTCGTTAATGGCAGATGCCAGCACCTTCAGCCCATACAGCGCTGCTGCCTCGGGAGAGCCGATGGCACCCACGGTGGGGTCTGCGCTCTCTGCCACCTGACGGGCGGCAACAGCGGTGTTAGAGCATTCCCTCGGGGTGATATTTCTCTGGGACAAAAATCCCGCACACTGGGACAAAGCCTGAGGGTGGCTCAGTGCCGCGGTAATCCCCTCAAGGGTTGCATCGGGGGTCCCCAATAGGCACTGGCAGATGCGCACGTCGTAGACGCCGTTGATATACAGAGAGCCGAAATAGCCCAGGTCCATCACCTGTGCCACGTCTCCTGCATAGCTGTTTTCGAGAGGCAGCACACAGCAGTCGCACTCGCCCTTTTCCACCGCCTCATAGGCACAGCGGAAATCAGGATATGCCACCGTCTGTCCGTCTGGGAAAATGCGTCTGGCGGCATTCTCAGCAAAGGCACCCTCCACCCCTGCATAGGCTACCTTCAGCCCCTGCATAATGCGGTGATACAGCTCCTCTGCCAGTCCATCCACGTGGCTGGCAAACAGGGGATAATAGGCGCGCAGCTCCTCGTCGGGAATCAGGGCTCCGTTTTGGGCGACCTGCTCAGGGTCTGCCTCGTGGACACCCAGCCCACGCTCCTTCAGGCACAGTGCCTCCTGCCTGGCTGCCTCCATGCGGCGGGCAAAGGCCAGGGCCAGCTCTTTATCTGCTGCCAGTACCGCCTCTCTTGCCTCTTTTGGATCTCTCATTTTTATGCCTCCGGGTCCCCGGGGTCAAACGCCCCTTGTTTTTTAATGTTATTACTATACTCGCAAAATTCCACCCTGTCAAGTTGCTTTCCTCCCTTAGGTATGCTACAATAGAAAAAATGCGAAAGGAGAGGGCTATGCGTCTTCGTGACCTGACCCTGCCCCACGGACTGTTTTTGGGTCCTATGGCAGGCTTTACCGACCACGCCATGCGGCAGATCTGCCGCGAGAGTGGTGCCGAATATCTGGTGACCGAGATGGTATCTGCTAAGGCCATCTCCTTTTCCGACGCCAAGTCCCGTCTCCTCTCCCGCATCCACCCGGGGGAATCCCCCTGTGCCCTCCAGCTCTTTGGTCACGAGCCCCACTGCATGGCAGAGGCAGCAGCCAGACTGTCGGCAGGGGAGGCAGGTGGAGAGCTGCCCTGTGCCATTGACATCAATATGGGCTGTCCTGTCAAGAAGATTATCGGCTCCGGTGACGGCTCCGCCCTGATGCGGGACCCCCACCTGGCTTCAGAAATCGTTTCCGCCGTAAAAGGGGCCACCCACCTGCCCGTCACCGTGAAGATCCGTGCGGGCTGGGATGCCTCCCATATCAACGCCCCCGAATTTGCCAAATATCTGGAGGACGCAGGGGCAGAGCTGATCTGCGTCCACGGCCGCACCCGTGCCCAGGGGTATTCCGGTAAGGCAGACTGGGGCGTGATCCGCGCTGTAAAAGAAGCTGTATCGGTGCCCGTGGTAGGCAACGGGGACGTGATCAACGCCGCCTCCGCCCTGGCAATGCTGTCCCAGACGGGCTGTGACGGTATCATGGTAGGTCGCGGTGCCCTGGGCAACCCCTTTATCTTCCGTCAGATCGCCGCCGCCCTGGAGGGCAGAGAGGAGCCTATCCCCACAGGGGAAGAGCGGTATTCGGTAGCAAAGCGCCACCTGGAGCTGGCTGTCGCCGACAAGGGCGAAGAGCGGGCGATCCTGGAGGCACGCGGACAGCTCTCAGGGTACCTACACGGCATCCGTGGTGCCTCTGAATCCCGTGCTCGCCTGTGCCACGCCACCACCGCCACCCAAGCCCTCTCTATCCTGGAGGAGGCCCTGACCCGAGCAGCAGAGGAAGACGAGTAAAAACGAGAAAACAAAAACCTCTCCCAAAATGGGAGAGGTGTCTCTTTACTGTTCCCGGGTGGCAAGGGGTGGGATTTCTCCCTCCTGTTTTTCAAAATCGCGAATTGCCTGACGGATCAAAAACAAAATTTCGCCGTTGGCAGAACGCCCGTAATATTTTGAAATGTAGTGTAGTTTGTGATGAAGCTCTGGGTCGATTTCAATACCGAGATGCTTGTTTTCTTTATTTCTCACGGCTACCCTCCAAAAAATCTTAATTTAAGTACATTTTAAGATTATTTTGTGGTATAATGTGACGAGTATACTTGATTTAAGTAGACTTTAATTTGTGCCTTGCATTTTACAAAGCGAAAGAAGGAGCCACTATGAAAGTAGCCGTTATTGGGTCCCGCAACGTACAGACGCCTGATCTGTCCACCCTTTTACCCCAGGGGTGTAACGAAATCGTTTCCGGAGGTGCCCGTGGCGTAGACAGTTGTGCGGCAGCCTATGCACGCACCCACGGTCTGATCCTGACAGAATTTCTCCCCGACTATCAACGGTTTGGCAGAGCCGCACCGCTGGTCAGAAACCGTCAGATCGTGGACTACGCCGACTGTGTTTTAGCTATCTGGGACGGCTCCTCTCGCGGCACGAAATACGTAATTCGCTATTGCGAAACCACGGGCACCCCCTGCAGGGTCATTCTTGCAGAAAAAAACACTTGAGGTCCGAACCCCATTAGCATAGAAAAAGTCCCTCCGTTTGGAGGGACTCTGCTTATTTTGGAGCTGCTAATGGGATTCGGTTCTCGCCACGCCACGTGGCTCGGTCTTCCGCGGTCGCGACCATTCACCGGATGGTCGCTCTGTACCGCTTCCCCTCCGAATCCCATCATCAGAAAACAAAAAAACCCTCCATGTGGAGGGGCTTTTTTGCTTTTGGAGCTGCTAATGGGATTCGGACCCATGACCTCGTCATTACCAATGACGTGCTCTACCGACTGAGCTATAGCAGCATCAAAATGCATATTGGATTATAGCAAATCCTCTGGGGCTTGTCAAGTGGAAAAAAGAAAAAAGTAGAAAAACTATTTCGCTATATGAAAAAATAGCAAATAGCCTATGGTTTTACACCCCTTTTGCTTCTTTGATTGCCCATCTCTTGCCCCTTTTTCACTTTTTTCTATTTTTTTCTATTTGTGCTTTTATCGGGGGCGGTTGTGTGTTATAATAAACCATACTTGTTTCTCCCGAGGAGGAATTTATGCAAATTCGTGTAGGTATTTTTGGATACGGCAATCTGGGGCGCGGCATTGAGCTGGCGCTCAGACAGACCGAAGATATGCGCCTGGTGGCTGTGTTTACCCGTCGTGATCCCGCCACCGTCACCATCGCCAGCCCCGAGGTGCCCGTGTGCCATGCAGACACCGTGGCAGACTGGGTGGGCAAGATTGACGTCATGGTCCTCTGCGGCGGCAGTGCCTCTGACCTGCCCCAGCAGACCCCTGCCCTGGCCAAGCTGTTCCCCGTGGTAGATAGCTTTGATAACCATGCCAACATCCCCGCCCACCTGGCCCGTGTGGATGCCGCCGCCCGTGAGGGTGGCCACGCCGCCACCATTTCCGTGGGATGGGACCCCGGCATGTTCTCTCTCAACCGTTTTTATGCAGGTGCCATTCTGCCCTGCGGCCGTGACTACACCTTCTGGGGTGAGGGCGTCAGCCAGGGGCATTCAGACGCCATCCGCCGTGTGAAGGGCGTTCTGGACGGTAAGCAGTATACCGTACCCGTGCCCGAGGCACTGGAGGCTGTCAGACGTGGGGAAGAGCCCGACCTGACCGCCGCTGAAAAGCACACCCGTGTGTGCTACGTAGTCGCCGAAGAGGGTGCCGACCGGGAGGAGATCCGCCGCACCATCTGCGAAATGCCAAACTATTTTGCCCCCTACCACACCACCGTCCACTTTATCACCCAGGAAGAGCTGAACCGCGACCACAGCGGCATCCCCCACGGCGGCTTCGTCATCCGCACCGGCAAAACGGGAGCCCAGGGTCAAAACCGCCACGTGATCGAGTACAGCCTCCGCCTGGACTCCAACCCCGAATTCACCGCCTCGGTCCTGGTGGCATTCGCCCGTGCCACTCACCGCCTCCAGCAGGCAGGCAGCCTGGGCTGCCACACCGCCTTTGATATCCCGCCCATCTACCTCTCTCCTATGTCGAGAGAAGAGGCAGTTGCTAACTTACTATAAATCAAACACACGCCTCCGTAACATTCGGCAAACAAACAAAAAGCAAAAAAGAGCATCCGTCATAGCGGATGCTCGCTTTTTGTTTGCTTGCCGAAAGCGATGGCAGGCAGGCTTTGAGGAGAAAACTTTGATTGCGACCCGAAGGTGTACTGGGTACTCCGAGAGTAGCGAAGCGGCACGAGGGTCTTAGAAAACAGCACGGTGTGCTGTTTTCCCCCGAGTGTGACCGAGCCGCAGCGAGACAAGAGAGGGGCGATAGTAAATAAAAAAACAGAATCAAATGGAAGAAAAACGATAGTTTTTCAACCTTAAAGACGGTTGGAAAGGACACGAAAAAAGGGACTACACCTAAGCAGGTGCAATCCCCTTTTTTTATTTACGGTTATGCCAAAAGGCGTCTGCCATTAATAGTTGTAGGTCATAACGAAGACCTTACCCTCAACCTCGAACTCCAGGCCCTCGAATGCGGCATACTCTTCCTTCATCACCCGCTCGATCAGGTCCTTATTCTCCAGCAGCTCTTCCTTCTCCTCGAAATACAGAGCCAATACAAAGCGCATCTCTGCGAAAGAATCACCCTTAGAAGCCGTTACGATACCGACGATATCCATGTCCTCCAGACCCAGGGTGCGCATAGCCTCCTCGATCTCCACGGGCTTATAGACGTAATTTACCTCAAAGCCCTCGTCCTTCAGCTGGGCCTCCAGATCCTCGGGCTTGTTGGGATACTTGCCACAGGAGGCAAGGGTCAGAAGGGTGGCAACGCAAAGCAGAAGTGCAAAAGATAGTGTCAAAAACTTTTTCATTATGAAATCCTCCTATTATTTACCCAGGGGTTACTCCCCTTTGGTCACCTTCATTGTATACGCATTTTTTTCAGTTGTCAATAGATTTTTTAAAATAATTCTAAAAAATTTTAAAATCATTCTAAATTTGTCAAAAGGAAAAAGCCGATGCGTTTCCACACCGACTTTTTTCTATATAGGAATTAGCCCTTGGTAGCCTCGATAACGTCCTTGTCGCCGAACCAAACGGTCTT
>JAZORW010000093.1:0-1655 GCA_045656805.1 Eubacteriales bacterium
AGCTGCTCACCGCCGCCTATGCAAAATTCAAGATCGACGTAACCGTGCAAAAGGTGGTGATCGGTCCCCGCATCACCCGCTATTGCATCTCTCCCCCTGACGGCGTGCGTATCAACCAGCTGACCAACCTGGCAAACGATATTGCTCTGGCACTGTCCGTGGAGAGTCTGCGTATTACCCCCGTGCCGAATACCCCCTATCTGGGTGTAGAAATACCGAACCGCCACCCCACCACCGTACATCTGTCTTCTCTGATCGACACGGAGGAATTCCGCCGTGCTGACACCGACACCTTCGTGCCTCTGGGAGCAGGCATTACGGGCGAAACCGTCTTTATTGATATTGCCGATATGCCCCACGGTCTGATCGCAGGTGCCACCGGTATGGGTAAATCCGTGCTGATGAACTCCATCCTCATCTCCCTGCTGTACCGTGCGCATCCCGATGACCTAAAGCTGATCCTGGTGGACCCCAAGCGTGTAGAGCTTTCTATGTACAACGGTATTCCCCACCTGCTCACGCCCCCCATCGTGGAGGCACAGAAGACAGCGGGTGCCCTGAACTGGGCGGTAGGTGAGATGGAGCGTCGTTACACCCTCATGTCCGAGGCAAACGTCCGAAGCATCAGATCCTATAACGCCCTGGTGAAGAAGAATCCCGAACTGGGCTCTCCCCAGCCTACCATCGTCATCGTCATCGACGAGCTGAACGAGATCATGATGCAGGTGCGGGATGCAGTAGAGCCTGCCATCGTGCGTATTGCCCAGAAGGCACGTGCCGCCGGTATTCATCTGCTGGTAGGTACCCAGCGTCCCTCCGTTGACGTTATTACAGGTCTGATCAAATCTAACATTCCCACCCGTATTGCCCTGCACGTTTCCTCCGGTACCGACTCCCGTACCATCCTTGACCAGTACGGCGCAGAAAAGCTACTGAACAGGGGTGATATGCTGGCAAGTCTCCGTGGCGCCGAGCCCATCCGTGCCCAGAGTGCCTTCGTTACAGACGAAGAGGTGGAAAACGTCACCTCCTTCCTGCGGCAGAATGCCGGCCCCGGGGTATACGACGAGTGCATCAGTGCACAGATCGATAACGAAACCGAAAAGTATAAGAACAGCGGAAAGCGTCACGCCGACCGTGACGAAGAGGGTGAAGACGATCTTGAGTCCAATATCCTGGAGGACTCCAAGTTTATGAAGGTCTGTCAGGTAACTCTGTCCAGAGATACCATTTCCGCCACCCATCTGCAGAGCACCTGTGCCATCGGTTTCCCCACCGCCAGCAGATACATGCGAATTATGGAAAGCATGGGGATCATCGGCCCTGCCGAAGGCTCTAAGCCCCGCAGAGTCATTATGACCCAAGACCAATTTATGGAGATGGTCAGCCGTGAGACCTACTCAGGCGACTGACCCTGAAAGGAACCCCTATGATTTACGTTCTTTTAGCCCAGGGCTTTGAGGAAATCGAAGCCCTGACCCCTGTAGATATGCTCCGCCGTGCAGGTCTGGAGGTAAAGACCGTAGGCGTAACGGGAGCCTATGTAACCGGCTCCCACGGCATTACGGTAAAAGCAGACGTTTTCCCTGAGGAAATGACCGAAAAGATGGATATGCTGATTTTGCCGGGCGGTATGCCGGGCACTACCAACCTGG
>JAZORW010000094.1:0-5095 GCA_045656805.1 Eubacteriales bacterium
CCCGGATGGTGGTGGTATTTACGGCGGGCAACGACGAGTTTTTTCAGCGTTCCACCACCACAGAGCTGATCAACCGCTATTTTGGGGCGGATTTCACCCCAAATGAACGCCTGAAGGGCAACGGACGGGCACTGACACGGCTACGCCGATTGGAGGAGAATTTCCTGTGCGGACGGCTTCGCCTGCCCACGGTGAATCGGCATATAGACTGTTTTTCCGCCCACAAAGAGCTTCCCCTGCCAGAGCAGGCAGAGGCACTGGTGGGACACACCTTCTACGTGGAGAAAAACAATGCGGGGATATTGCCCCTGGGGCACCGCATGATCCAGAATAACCACAGCGGGGGTATTCGCCGTCTATCCTTCTCCCGGGAGGGCAGAAGGCTGTTTCTCACCGTCCTGGAGGGAGAGGCAGAGCATACCCTGGAGGTGGGGATAGAGAGATTCTGCTACGGTGAGCTGGAGCTGCAGGGCGAAAAATATATGGTGGGGCTGCTTTTGTCCTTCAGAGAAAACGAGGACGGCGTCCCCCTGGCAAGAATGGAATTTATTTTCCCGGAGGTGCCGGGCTCCCGTACCATGAAGCTGTATTATACCCAGCCAAAGCAGATGCTGCTGCTGAGCGAGACCCCGGGCATCGAGACTATGGATAGGATCATTTCCTCTATTACCGTCAACGCCGCCGTAAAGCCCTGGGTGGGGAATTTCGTGCGGGAGCGGTTCCGGCGGGGTGTGGGGCTGGCCAGCCTGCTGCACTGTATGGAGCCTGTTCTCTACGTGACGGAGGAGGAACCGGAGGGGAAAAAACCCACCCATATTCATGCGGTGAGAGCCACCCAGAGGCGTCTTAAAGAGAAAAAGACAAAAAAATAAGAAAACTTTCCAAAAAGGCTTTCCTTTAAGGGCACTTTGTGCTAAAATAGAAGAAAAAAACGGGCGGCGTTCTACGCCGCCTTCGCCTATAAGGAGAAAAAGCAATGAAGATCTGTACTCTTAACAAAATTGCCCCCTGCGGACTGGAACGGTTTGCTAAGGGCTATACCGTCAGCGACGAGCTGGAGGGTGCCAACGGTGTAATGGTGCGTTCCGCATCCATGCACGAGACCCCTCTGTCAGAGGATCTGTACGCCATCGCCCGTGCGGGTGCAGGCGTGAACAACATCCCCCTGGATAAGTGCAGCGAGGCAGGTGTGGTAGTATTCAACACCCCCGGTGCCAATGCCAACGCAGTAAAGGAGCTGGTGCTGGCCGGTCTGTTCCTGGCTTCCCGTAAGGTAGTGCAGGGCATCGAGTGGGCAAAGACCCTGAAGGGCCAGGAGGGTGTCGGTAAGCTGGTAGAAAAGGGCAAGGGTGCCTTCGTAGGCCCCGAGCTGAAGGGTAAGAAGCTGGGCGTTATCGGCCTGGGTGCCATTGGCGTGCTGGTAGCAAATGCCGCCCTGTCTCTGGGCATGAAGGTATACGGCTATGACCCCTACCTGTCTGTAAAGGCAGCATGGAGCCTGTCTCCCTCCGTCGTTCACGTGACCGAGCCCCAGGAGATCTATGCCGAGTGTGATTACGTAACCATCCACGTGCCCCTCACCGATTCCACCAAGGGTATGCTGAACGCAGAGGCCTTCGCTGCCATGAAGGACGGCGTGAGAGTGCTGAACTTCTCCCGTGACAGCTTGGTAGACAGCACCGCTATGCTGGACGCTCTGGGCAGCGGTAAGGTTGCCGCCTACGTGGTAGACTTCCCCACCGAGGAAATGCTGGGTGTAGAGGGCGTAGTAGCCATTCCCCACCTGGGTGCCTCCACCCCCGAGAGCGAGGACAACTGTGCGGTGATGGCAGCAGACGAGCTGGCTGACTATCTGGAGAACGGTAACATCAACCACTCTGTAAACTATCCCGACGTATCTGCCCCCCGCACCACCCCCTGCCGTATCTGCATTCTGCACCGCAACGTGCCTAACATGCTGACCCGCTTCAGCGGTCTGGTAGCAGAGCAGGGCATCAACATCGAGACCATGGTAAACAAGAGCCGTGGGGAATATGCCTACACCATTCTGGACGTAGAGAAGCATCCCGAGGCCGGCGTTGCAGATGCCATTGCCCAGATGGACAACGTGGTTCGCGTACGTATCCTGTAAGAAAAGAGAACCGAAAGCACCTGTGTTTACACAGGTGCTTTTTCATGTGCCGGTGTAGTTGACATTCAGTTTATAGAATGGTATAATGTTAAATGGTATGCCCTCTGCCTTGTGCAGAAATAAGAGATAGGAGGGGCTCAAAATGGAAATGGATAAGACACATCTGAACTTTGCTGTGGGCCCTGTACAGATGGATCCCCAGGTGCAGGCACTGGGTGGGGAGCCCGTTCCCTATTTCCGAACCCAAGAGTTTTCTGACCTTATGAAGGAAAACGAGGCACTGATGTGCTCTCTCATGCACGCCCCCGAGGGTGCCCGTGCCGTATTTCTCACCGGCTCCGGCACTGCGGCTATGGAGGCGGCAGTGATGAATCTATTCGACAGTCGGGATAGACTGCTGATCGTGGAAGGCGGTAGCTTTGGTCACCGCTTCTGCGAGATCTGCGACTGCCACGGTATCCCCTACGATACCGTTTGCCCCCCTGTGGGTCGCAGCTTTGGCGAAGCTGAGCTTGCCCCCTTTGCAGGTGGTGGATACAGCGGTGTACTGGTAAACATGCACGAGACCTCTACGGGCGTGCTGTATAATATGGAGCTACTGGGTGAGTTCTGCCGTCGCGAAGGGTATCTTCTGGTGGTGGACGCCATCAGTGCCTTCCTGGTAGACCCCTTGGATATGGAGGCGATCGGTGCTAACCTGGTGCTGACAGGCTCTCAGAAGGCGCTGGCAACCCCCCCCGGTATTTCCATCGTGGTGATGGATAGGGCGGCTATGGCACGGCTGGATCAGACCCATTGCCCTACCTACTACCTGAATCTGACCTCTGCCCTGAAAAACGGAGAGCGGGGACAGACCCCCTTTACCCCTGCCGTGGGGATCCTCATTCAAATGAACCATAGGCTGGTTTCCCTGGCTGCCGCCGGCGGTGCCAAGGCGGAAAATCAGCGGGCAAAGGAGATGGCAGACTATTTCCGCCGTCGCATTGCTGACTATCCCTTCCGCATTGCCGCCACCGACCTTTCCTCCGGCGTGACGCCCCTGACCCCCACGGGGGAGGGTGTGGATGCCTATGAGGTATTCTTAACTCTGAAAAACGACTATCACATCGTGGTCTGCCCCAACGGGGGAGAGACCGCGCATACAGTATTCCGCGTAGGACACATGGGCAACCTGACGAAGGCAGATTACGATACCCTGCTTTCTGCCCTGGACCATATGAAGGAAAGAAAGCTATTGTAAGGAGCTTTTTATGAAGAAGGTTATCACATACGGTACCTTTGACCGTTTGCATCACGGACATATCAATCTGCTGAAACGTGCTAAGGAGCTGGGTGACTATCTGATCGTCGGCGTTACCAGTAACGACTTTGACCAGGCACGAGGCAAGCTGCTGGTACAGCAGTCTGTCAGTGAGCGTGTAGAGGCAGTCAGAAATACGGGCCTTGCCGACCAGATCATCGTAGAGGAATATGAGGGACAGAAGATCGCCGATATCGAGAAATACGGCGTAGACGTGTTCGTCATCGGCTCTGACTGGCGTGGCAAGTTCGACTATCTGGAGGACGCCTGCGGATGTAAGGTAGTGTATCTGCCCCGCACCCGTGGTATTTCCAGCACGAAGGTCCGCGGCCACGGCACCGACATCCGTCTGGGCGTGGTGGGCAGTGCCACTGCCATTGCCAAGTTCTTCGAGGCAGCTGGCCAGGTGGGCGGTACCACTCTGGTGGGCTACTACAACGACCTGAAGAATATTAACCCAGCCCTGGAGCCCCTGCCT
Organism: Eubacteriales bacterium; assembly: GCA_045656805.1. GTDB lineage: Bacteria > Bacillota > Clostridia > Oscillospirales > CAG-272 > UBA1740. The sequence continues at coordinate 3,910 of JAZORW010000094.1, forward strand.
TGCCCCGCCTATGAGTCACTGGAGTCTCTTATCCAGGACGTAGACGTGGTATACGTACATTCCTCCCCCTTAGCAAGATACCGCCACAGTAAGCTGGCACTGACCCGTGGGAAGCACGTGCTGTGTGAGTCCCCCGTATCTCTCACCGCTGAGCAGACAGCCGAGCTGTACCGCCTGGCAGAGGAATACGGCGTACTGTTCTCCGAGGCTATTAAGACCGCCCATACCACAGGCTTCCAGAGACTGGGTCTGCTGCTGAAGGGCGGACATATCGGTGAAATCAAGGGTCTGGACGCCGTATGCACCAGCCTGCAGGTAAAGGACCCCTGGAGCGACTATTCCAACCAGGGTGGCGGGGCCATGACCTGCTGGGGCCCCTACGTGTTGCTGGCAGCCCTGAAGTATCTGGGCTATGACTATCAGGATATTTCCTTCTACACCTACGCCCAGCATGCGGGTGGTGTAGACCGCTTTACCAGAATTCAAATGACCTATCCCACAGCCGTAGCTACCCTGACGGTTGGCTCTGCTGTAAAGAGCGAGGGGCACCTGATCATTTCCGGTACCAACGGATATATTTACGTTCCCTCCCCCTGGTGGAAGACCGACTATTTCGAGGTGCGTCAGGAGGACAGCCGTAACAACCGCCGTCACTTCTATCCCCTGGAGGGTGAGGGCTACGGCAACGAGCTGGCAGACTTTATCCGTCAGCTGCGGGATGAGGAGACCTGCGACCCCCTGATGATCACCCGTCAGGACAGCACCCACATCAGCGCTATCATGGAGCAGTTCCGCCGCGGAGACAACGTGTACTATTTGTCCTAAAGGAAAAGAAAAGAGAGCCGACAGGGTGCTTGCGGTAGAGCAATATAAAATTGAATATACCTACCGACAGGAAAAGGACGAGAAATTGCTAAAATTTCTCGTCCTTTTTTCTTGACAAGCACTGCTTCTGTGGACACAGAAGCTATTTTGATTTTGTCGATATGCCGTCGCTTTGCTCGGCTCGATATATTTGCCTTGCGGCAAATTCGATATGTTTTCGCTACGCTTAAACTCGATATGATATAAATCCGCGCTCACGCAGTGAGCATATCGAGTGCGACAGCACATATCGAACGCGTTAGCGTATATCGAAAATCCGCATTAGCGGATTTATATCGATGCGTACCTGCTCTGCGGCAGG
>JAZORW010000095.1:0-11410 GCA_045656805.1 Eubacteriales bacterium
ATCATAGCTTGGCGAAGCCAATCATAACGATGCGAGGCATCTCATAACTTGCCCGTCAGGGCAATCATAGTTTTAGCGTGATGCCCCTAGGGGGAGCATCACGCTAAAGGGGAAATTACATGGGATAGTATCTCAGGGTGAAGGTGTAAACGTAGCCCTTCAGAGCACCGTCGCCGGCAACCTTCAGGCTGACCTCGGAGATCTCCTCGGAGGATTCGCACCGAATTGCAGGGTTGGTGTCGGTGAGTCTGTAGTAACCGTTCAGAGCCAGGATGATCTCATTGTTAGTGGCATCACCCTTGGAGTGAGTGTAGTTATACATGGTGCAGGTGAAGGTGTTATCACCGTTGTCCTTTACTACCAGGATGCAGGCACGGGAGGACTCGTTCAGCATACCGGTGGAGGAAACCACGGTACCGGCGGCTGCGTTGGTCAGCACGTATACGGTAACGTTACCCTCGGTAACCACGGTTACGTCGCCCTCATTTACGGTAACACCGCTCTGGGTTGCAACGATGGCAGTGCCGTCAGCCAGGATAGCCAGAGTGTTCTCTGCTACCAGACCGTAGTACTTCTCATACGCCATGGGGGTCAGGTTTACAGTAGTACCGGATACTACCATGGTGCCGGACTGAGTCAGGAGGAAGTAGTAGTTATCGTTCTTATAGATAGAGGTACCGATCTTATCGTTCTGGATGGCAACGGAGGTCTGGGGAGCCTGTGCGGTAGCGCTGTTTGCCAGCACTGCGGTCAGGGCATCCTCGGATACGGCGTAAACCTCAGCCAGAGCCTCCAGCTCAGCCTGCAGACCTGCGTTGGCTGCCAGATAGGACTTCACAGCGGCGGCAAACTTAGCCTGCTCAGAAGCATCTGCCTGATCGTATACGAACAGCATGGTGTAGATGAACTCAGCCAGATTGTCGCTGAGGGTCAAGGGAACTACACCGTTCTGCAGTACGGCGTCTACGTCGGTGTAGAACCAGTCGAACAGCTCGGAGATAAACTTGCGGTATGCGGCAGAGTTGGGGGCGAAGTCAGTGCCCTTGGCAGCTGCCAGTACACGGGTTACCATGGAGATGTCAGTTTCACCACGCTGGGTTGCCAGAGAGATCTTCTTCTCGGACAGAACGCTGACCATCTGACGGATACCTGCCAGGGTGCCCTGCGTGTCTCTTAGCAGGATGCTCGCGCAGGTGTAGATGTATGCGGACTGAATAGCGTCGCTACCGTCGCCCAGTGCGGAGGGGAAGTAGGTCAGTACGCCGTGGGTCCAGGTCATACCGTGAACCTCATTGGTAAAGTCACCTACCAGGATAGCAGCCTCTACCAGGTACAGGCAAACGTTCTTCAGAGCAGGGGTGTTTGCCAGGGTGTATTCACCGGAGTCTGCCATGTCGTTCAGAACGTAGGACAGCTCGTTGATGCCAACGCCGATCATCTCGCGGATCTCGTCGGGCTGGTAGCCAAGGCTGTCAGCCGCCTGACAGAAGGCACCGTTCTCACCCATACCCAGACCGTGGGCTGCCTGATATACGGCAGTCGCCAGAGTGGCCATGTCGGTTGCATCCCACTCGCCAGCTGCCAGGGTGTTCAGAATGCTGGCGGCGTTGGTAGCTGCCTCTGCTGCAACCACGCGGTTGGGCTGTGCTGCCAGATTCTCAAGCAGGGAGATAACGGCAGTGTTGCTCATGGAGGTGGTGGCGGGATATGCAGAGTTACGGTTGGTCAGGAATACGTCGGACAGGTAAATGAAGTTGGGTGCCTTGTTCTCGTACAGGTTAGCACCCTCACCCAGGTTGCCCTGAGGAGTTGCGTACAGGGTGAAGCGGGTGGTATTCATGTTTGCACCGGCGGGGTTATTAAAGTCAGAAACATCCAGGGAGAACTTCTTCCAGCCGGAGAAGTCCAGGGTGATGTTGGTACGCAGAGCCTTGGTATTATCGTTCTGGCACCACATCCACAGAGAGATCACGCTACCCTCGGGATTGTCGGTGGTAACGGTGGAGTTTGCACAGTAGAGCCAGAATTCAACGGTATCGTAGCTACCCCAGTCAAAGCCCTGAATGGTCTTGGAGCAGTCCAGGATAGTACAGCCGTAGGTGTCGCCTGCTACCGCGGTGTAGTCCTCACCCACGAAGTCAGCGGTATCGTTATAGTCGAACCAGTTGAGGGCGTAGGCACCGTTAGCCGTCTGGATGGGCTCACGCAGGGGACAGTAGTAATACTGGTCTGCCTCAGTCTTGGTGACGTGAGTATACTTAATGGTCATGTTATCGGGATAAATATCACCTGTCAGCAGGCTCATATCCACGATCTTAAAGGAGTCCTTGGTTACCTCCTCATATCCGGGGATAGCGGGAAGCACGGTGGGAGCCTCAGTCACGGTGGTGCTGTACTCGTATGCGGTGGGGTATGCCAGATACTTCTGGAACTTTGCATACAGGGTCAGGTTGGTGGAGTACAGGGAGCCGTCAATCACGGTTACCAGACTCTCGGGGGTGCAGGCAGGGTTGGTGTACCAGCCCTTGAACTTATAGCCCTCCAGGGTAGCACCGCTCAGCTCCAGTGCCTTGTTGCCGGTATCGGCAGCAGAGAAGCCGGTGGGGTTCTCACCGATATCCATCTGCGCACCTTCAGGCAGATCGGTGGGCAGACCTACCTCGTAGTTTACCTCCAGGGCGATGGCGACGGTCAGCTTCGCAGTGACCACGGCGTCCTTATAGCCCTCCTTGGAGAAGATCAGCTTAACGTCGTAGATGCCGGGGGCACTCACGCCCTCTTCGCCGGCTACCTTGGCACCGTTCTGCCAGTACTCGTAAGAGACGGAAACACGGTTGGGGTCAGGCTTACCGGAGTAGTCCTCATGGGTGAAATTCTCACCGGTGTAGGTGACCACCTTATCCTTAAAGGTAACGTTGGTGGTGTAAATGGTTTTCAGATTGACGTTTTCATCGGGCACGGGCTTGGGGGGCTCGGGAGTTTCACTCCCAGATCCGCTCTCTCCGCATGCGAACAGGCAGAGGGACAGCACCGTCACCAGAGTCAGAAGCAGAAGCACTTTCCAAAAGCTCTTCATAATATCCTCCTAATGGTTTTAGTTTTTGTATTCAGCGGGGTAAGCGGATACTTACCCATTATGCTTATAGCATAAATATTATACAGTTTTATTCCTATCTCCGTCAAGGGGCAATCCGTATACATTTAACCCCTCGCTTTGTACAGTATGACAAAAATAGAGAAGAAAATAAAAAGAGCAAGAGCAAAGGGAGGGCGTGTCCCTTTTCTCTCTTGCTCAGAAAAATCCGTCGGTCTCCTGGCACAGGCGGTCTGCCGCCAGAAGGACGGGGGCGTAGCTTCTGCCCGCCACGATGAGATGCTCTATCAGCTGAATGCCCACAGCGGCAAGACCCGATTTCAGGCTGACGGTGGTGGCAATGTCTGCACCGGAGGGGCGAGGGGTGCCACCGGGGTGGTTGTGAGAGAGAACGGCGTATTTGGCACCTGAAAACAGTGCCTCCTCTACCAGTGTGCGAACGTTCAGGTTGGCGGAATTCACAGACCCCAGTGCCATGCGGCGACAGGAAATGGCGGTGTGGTCCTCCCGCAAAAGGAGTAGATATACCTCCTCCACGGTGGAGCCGTAAAAGCAGGTAACGAAGAACTCTCCAAGAAGAGCCGTGGAGTCGAATTTCGTGTCACTGCCGTAGGCAGAGCGGAGAGCCCGACCGTAGGCGGGCAGCAGTAGGGTCAGACAGGATGCCGTGTTGTGAGAGGCACCGCAGGCGAGAATGCCACGCTCTCCTGCGTGCAGCACCGTTGCCAGGTCCCTGTAGCGGGAAAGCAGGGCGTCTGCCACCTCCTCTGCCCGTGTAGGCTCGGTGTAGGATAGCAGTGCCAGTAGCAGCTGGCGATCGTCCAGCTCATGCAGGCTCTTTTGACCCAGGGCTTTTTGTAGGGAGGTGCGAAGGGCGTATTGCTTCACTGCTTTCCCTCCTCTTCCATATGCACCTGCAGGGTGGCGACGGGGGTAGGGGCGTTTTGCCGTATGGCAGACATGCACATACTGCCCGATACGAAATAATGCTCCAGCAGCTTCACCCCAACAGCGGAAAGGGAATGGGCAAACTGCTCTGTGGCGTGTATCTCGTAGGGGTCGGGGCGTGCGATCCGCCTTTTGTGGGTGGATACCAGCATCACCATGGAGGCGTGGCTCCGCAGAGCCGGCTCAGCCAGCTCCTTCAGCTTATGGGCGGCAGAGGCAAAATAGCCCTGCCACAGGGGAAGCACCTCTATGATACGGAAATGGTTGTTCAGCATCACCAGCACGGTGGTGTCCTCATCTCCTGTGGGATCAGCCACCTCCATTGCCAGCTCTCGCAGCTCCTCTTCGGTGCTGTAGGTTTTACCCTCTCGGCAGACACCTGCACACCGTCTGCCCGCCTCCCAGAAGAGCCTGAGAAACAGGGCGGTGCTTTCCCCACAGTAGGGGACAGAGCAGATCGCCTCTTGGGATAGGTGGGGCACCTCTGCCAAAGATCCACCAAGCTCTAACAGGGCGTGGGCAGTGGGATTGGTATCCCGAAAGGGGATGGGGTAGTACAGCAGGGTCTCTAAGATCTCGTGGTCTGCAAAGCCCTCGATGCCACCCTGACGCAGCTTTTCCTTCATGCGTTGTCTGTGCCCTGAATGAATTGCCATGGGGATCTCCTTTCAATAGAATAGTAAAGCCTTCTCTTGGGCTGTTGGTTACTGAATGAACATAGCATCGCCAAAGCTGAAGAAGCGGTACCTCCGGCGAATTGCCTCCTGATATGCCTCCATGACCCGATCCTTGCCCGCCAGGGCAGAGATCAGCATCAGCAGGGTGGATTGGGGTAGGTGGAAATTGGTGATCAGGGCGTCGATGGCACGGAAGCGGTAGCCGGGGTAGATAAAGATGGCGGTGGCACCCTGACCCGGGTGAATGCGCCCGTGGGCATCTGCCACACTCTCCAGCACACGGCAGGTGGTGGTGCCCACCGCCACGATGCGTCCACCGGCGGCACGGCGGCGGGTGATCTCCTCTGCCACCTCGGGGGAAATAGAGAATTCCTCTGTGTGCATCAGATGATTTTGAATTTGCTCCTCCTTTACGGGGCGGAAGGTGCCAAGACCCACGTGCAGGGTCACCTCGCCGTAGCCCACGCCCTTTGCCTTCAGGGTGTCCAGCAGCTCTTTTGTAAAGTGAAGACCTGCGGTGGGGGCGGCGGCAGAGCCTGCCTCCTTGGCATAGACGGTCTGGTACCGCTCTTTATCCGAGAGCGCCTCGGTGATATAGGGGGGCAGAGGCATTTGCCCTACTGCGTCCAGCACGGCGTACAGACTATCGTAGGCGGTGGTATCGTAGGTAAAGGAAACCAGACGGTTACCGTCAGGCAGCACCTCCTCCACCGTGGCACCCAGCAGGTCGCCGAAGAGGAAGGACGCCCCTACCTTTGCCCGTTTACCGGGGCGTACCAGGGTCTCCCACAGGCCGCCCTCACGCTGCTTTAGCAGCAGCAGCTCCATAGACGCCCCCGTCTTGGTGGTGACGCCCAAAAGTCTGGCGGGGATCACGCGGGAGGAGTTGACCACCAGCATATCCTCTGGGCGGAGCAGATCTATAATTTGGTGGAACACCTTATGCTCTACACCCTCGCCCTCACGGTTCAGCACCATGAGACGGCTGGCGTCCCGACGCTCCTCGGGATGCTGGGCGATCAGCTCCTGGGGCAGGTGGTAGTCAAAGTCGGAGAGGGTCAGGGTGGTGGGGATCCTCTCGTTTTGGATAACGTTTTTCTCTTCCATGGCAAATACCTTTTGCATGCTGCTTCATATAATGGTATCAGTATACTATAACTCCAAAGAAAAAGCAAGATGAGGCATGGCTATGAAAGCAAAGAAGAGGCAACTGTTTGACGGGGTATGCACCGCACTGGCTACCCCCTTCCGCTGTGGGTCCATCGATTACAGGGCACTGGCGGAAATGATCGATATGCAGGTGGAGGGGGGCGTCAGTGCCATTTGCATTTGCGGCACCACGGGGGAGGCAGCCACCCTCTCTGACGGAGAGCGGCTGCAGCTGGTGGCACGGGCAGGGGAGCTGATCGACGGACGTGTGGACTACGTGGTGGGGGTTGGCTCTCCCTCCACCACCCGTTCGGTTTCCTACGCCAGGCACGCCGCCGCCCAGGGGGCAGATGCCCTCTTAGTGGTGACCCCCTACTATAACCGTGGCACAAGGGATGGCATTACCGCCCATTTTAAGACGGTGGCGGACTCTACGGAGCTACCCGTAATTCTCTATAACGTGCCCTCCCGCACGGGGGTCAATCTGACGGTATCCCATATCGCCGAGATCGCCCGCCACCCAAACGTGCAGGCACTCAAGGAGGCAGGGGACTCTCTTGACAAGCTGGTGGACTTTATGGCAGAGCTGGGGGATAAAATGAAGCTGTATAGCGGAAATGACGCTCACCTGATCCCCACTCTGGCACTGGGGGGCAGTGGGGTGGTGTCGGTGGTGTCCAATATCCTGCCCCGAGAAACGGTGGAGATCTATCGCCTGTGGCAAGAGGGAAAGGCACAGGAGGCAATCCGCCTACAGCAGAAATTCCTGCCGCTGATACGGCTCCTCTTTGCCGATACAAACCCCGCCCCCCTGAAATGTGCCCTGCACCTGATGGGGCTGTGCGAGGAGGAGCTGCGTCTGCCCCTGTCCCCTGTGGGGAAGGACGTCAGAGAGGGCCTTAGGGCAAGAATGGGTCTCGATTGACAAAGGGATGCGGGTGTGGTACAATGGGGCATCAAGGCAAAAGGCAGGAAGATAAAGATGCGAATGAGAAAGAAAAAGCACGGGGCAGAGCGACTGGCAGCGCAGAGTGCCCTGCTACTGGAAAAGCCCCAGAGCCCCATGGAAGACCCCAGCCTCCCCTTCGGCCGTGGTGGAGAGGTACACGTGGAGATCGGATGCGGCAAGGGCGGCTTTGCCTGCGGTATGGCTGCCGCACATCCTGACGTGAACTTTATCGCCATCGAGCGGGTGTCGGACGTAATGGTCATCGCCACCGAAACTGCCGCCCGCAGACGGGAAGAAAGACCCCAGGACAATTTGCGTTTTCTGGTGGGAGACGCCCATAATTTGACAGAGTGGTTTTTACCCAGGACCATAGACACCATTTACCTGAATTTCAGCGATCCCTGGCCCAAGGCAGGACACGCAAAGCGCCGCCTGACCCACAGAAGCCTGCTGGGGGTATACGCCTCTCTTCTAAAGGACGGCGGAAAGCTACGCTTTAAGACGGATAACCGCCCCCTCTTCGACTTTACCCTGGAGGAGCTGGAGGCGCTGGGAATGCAGTGTGACTACGTCACCTACGACCTGCATAATTCCCCCTATAACGAAGGGAACGTCCGCACGGAATATGAGGAGAATTTCTCAAGTAAAGGATTTTCCATCAACGCCCTGTGCGTCACTGTCCATCACCCCGAACAGTAAAAGAAGGCCTGCGAAAACGCAGGCTTTTTCTTTTGAAGTTTATATTCAGTTTACCTGATATTTATATTTAATTGACCTTGCTCTTATAGGATAAAGTAGGAATGTAAGACTTCATAAGGAGAGAAATATGAAGAAACAGGTCAAGGATCCCATCTGGTTCCGCTGTATGAAGCGGGCGATGGGAGTGTTTATAAAGAAAAGTGAGTTTACATACCTGGGGGAGAAGATCCTGCCCGGCAGCATCGTGCTGAGCAATCACGAGGGCACCTCTGCCCCCTTAGCTATGGAGCTGTATGGGGATCTGCCCATTCGCTTCTGGGGGGCACACGAAATGAATTCGGGGCTCTTCAGCACATACCGCTATCTGTCCCGCACCTTCTACCACGAGAAGAAGCACTGGCCCCTGTGGCTTGCCCGCCTTTTCTGTATTCTGGCGGCACCCTTCAGCAATCTGTTTTATCGGGGGCTGAATCTGATCTCCACCTATCGGGACTGTCGGCTGCGGCATACCCTGGCAGAGAGCATCGACGCCCTGAGAGAGGGAAGTAGCATTATGATCTATCCCGAGATCTCCGATAAGGGGTATCTCAAGGAGCTGGAGGGCTTCCAGCAGGGCTTCACCCTACTGATCAAGCATTGCCTGCGGGCAGGAATGGACGTACCCCTGTACGTTTCCTATTACCAGAAGGAGGCAAGACGGTACGTGATCGATAAGCCCATTTACATATCCCAGTTATCAGAGCAGTATTCCAGCCGTGAGGCAATGGCACAGGCACTGTGCGAGAGGTGCAACCAGCTGGGAAAAATGACCGCCTAAGCTACCCTAAAAGGGAGGGCGGTCGCCACTCACGCAGGTCTTTTAATAGGTGGGTCAGCACGTCCTCTCCCTCTGTTGCCAGGTGGCTGACAGAGCTTCCCCGTCCCACCACGGGATGGGTGGGGTGCAGGTAGCCGTCCGGCTTTGGCAGTGGGAGAAGCAGGGCACAGCTTATCAGAGTGATAAACAACCCCGTGAGAAAAAGGGAAAATCCCCCGTTTTGCGGCTCCAAAAAAATCACCCCCGTCCTTTTCTGTAAGTATAGTTTTTACGCTCGGGGCAAAAATATGCTTGTAAGACGCGAAAAAATCGTGTATACTAAAATCAGAAAAAAGAAAGAGAGGGGTAATCAATGGAGCTTTTCAAAAAGGCGTGGAATCTGGTGGTGAAAAATCCCAAGGTCTGCCGTCAGTATAACGTATCGGGTCAGCTGTATCGGGGAAAGGACGAGGATACCCCTGCCTATTCCTACGCCTATCAGGGCGGATGGAGCATTACCCTAAGACAGGCACTGGCAGCAACCGGAGCCCTGGCTGCGACCACTCTGGCACTTTCCTGCAAGAGGGCAAAGAAAAGACGCCAGAAGAGAGCCAAGAGCAAAAAGAAATAAAAAAAGGGCGGTTGCCAGGCAACCCTTCTTTTATAGGTTTTTAGGCGCTACGGCTCATAAACCAGAACAGCACGTACAGAAGAATGAATACGGGGGAGGACCATACCACCACGGCACCGGTGCCGATGAGCAGGTCTACCGCCTTATCCTTAGTCATCGTGGTGAAGAACTTCTTCGTGTTGGCAGGCAGGTTACGGAAGAAGGTAACGGTGCGACCGGGCAGCAGCTTAAAAAATCTGCCGAAGGCACACCAGAATGCCACGAAGCCACGGCCGAAGGCACACCAGAATGCCACGAAGCTCTTGCCACGCTTCACCAAATTTTCACGAATTTCCTTCAGTAATTCCTTCATAACCGTTCCTTTCAGGGCAGAAAACTGCTTATACAGACCTATTTTACCGCAAATCGTGCGGTATGTCAAGTGGATTTTTTATATAAGAGAAGGTAGAACCGTCCCGTTACACGCAGGGCGTCCAGGCTCTTTAATCGTTCCATCCCATGTCTTGGGGTGCGGTGCAGATAGGGGGTCATACCCACCAGGGATAGGATCTCCTCCCCGGAGGTGAGGGTCATGGGGGCGGTGACGCTCTCCTGCTCCAGCAGCTCAAAGCCGGGGAGAGAAAAGTCCTTCACTGCATTCTCATAGGGGGTGTCGTACAGCACCTCCTTCAGCTCCCACAGATGTCTTTCTGCGGGGATCGCCATAAACAGGTATCCGCCCGGCTTCAGAACACGGAGATATTCCTCTGTGGCCAGGGGGGCGAAGAAATTCAGGACCCCGTCTACACTTTCGTCGGCGATGGGCATACGGTAGACCCCTGCCACGAAGAGGCTGAGGGTCTTATTTTTTACACTGTCAAATCGGCAGGCGGCACGCAGTGCCTCACGGGAGATGTCGATGCCGATGCCCTTGACCCCCTTGGGGGCGAGAGCCTCCAGAACTGCATGGGTATAGTATCCCTCTCCACATCCCGCGTCCAGCAGGATGCCATCCTTTGGCATATGGGATACCGCCATCCGGCACAGGGCGTCCTTCAGGGGTGCGTAATATCCCCGCGAGAGAAAGTGACTGCGTGCCGCTGTCATGGCACGGTCGTCCCCGTGCTGTCCGCCGGAGGAGGAGAGCAGCAGGTTGGTATATCCCTGCCTTGCGGTGTCGAAGCTATGACCGCTTTGGCAGCTGTATCCCCCCGGGTGGGGGGTGAGATCCCCGTGGCAAACGGGGCAGATAATGGGTAGCATAGAACCCTCCCTACGTCTTATGGCTTGATTATAGCCCAAAATGGGGGCCGGGTCAAGAAAGGTGTTGAAAGTTGTTCTGCGTTGCGGTATAATAAACACAGAAAAGCAAGGGGAGGATACCATGGTCAGAGGAAAGCTTTTGGGCGTGGATTACGGTGACCGCCGCACGGGAATTGCCGTATCGGATCCCAGTGGCCTTTTGGCAACGGGCATCGGGTGCATCCGGGAGAGTGGCATGCGTCACACCGCAGAGCGGGTGGCAGAGGCTGCCAAGGAAAACGGCGTGGTAGGCATCGTCATTGGTCTGCCTAAGAATATGGATGGCACAGAGGGCTTCCGTGCGGAGGCAGTGCGTGCCTTCGGGGAATTGCTGTCCCAGTATACCGACCTGCCCCTATCCTATTTAGATGAGCGGCTTTCCACCATGCAGGCGCATACCCTCTTAGATATGTCGGGCACCCATGGAAAGAAGAGAAAGGAAAGAGTAGATACCCTTTCCGCACAGATCATCCTCCAGGATTATCTGGATAGAGAAAGAAACAGATAACAAAAAAGAGTGATACGCGGCGTATCACTCTTTCTCTTTTCTTTTTACTTTTCCAGAACAACCTTCTTAAAGGTCTTCTTGCCACGGCGGAGGAGCAGACCCCCTGCCAGGGCATCGGCGGAATAGGTGGCACGGATGTCGGTCACCTTCTCACCGTCAACGGATACACCGCCCTGCTCGATGGCGCGGCGACCCTCACCACGGGAGGGAACCAGCCCCGCCTTTACCAGAAGGCCGATGAGATCGGCACTGCCGTCAGTCAGGTCAGCCTCGGTCAGAGTAACGGTGGGGGCGTCCTGCATATCACCACCGCCGAAGAGAGATCTGGCGGAGGCACGGGCGGCCTCGGCTTCCCCTTCTCCATGCACCAGCTTGGTCAGCTCGTATGCCAGAATATCCTTTGCCTCGTTCAGGCGGCTACCCTCCCAGCTGTCCATCTCACAGATGGTTTCCAGAGGCAGGAAGGTCAGCATGCGGATGCACTTCAGCACGTCCTGGTCGCCCACGTTTCTCCAGTACTGGTAGAACTCGTAGGGGGAGGTCTTCTTGGGATCCAGCCATACGGCGCCGGACTGGGTCTTACCCATCTTCTTACCCTCGGAGTTCAGAAGCAGGGTGATGGTCATGGCAATGGTCGTCATGAGGCATGGTGAGGGGGCTCCTTTTCTTTGCTGCTGG
>JAZORW010000096.1:0-14298 GCA_045656805.1 Eubacteriales bacterium
ACTCTTTTTTGTTTACGGTTATGCCAAATTTCCCAAGGACGGGTTGACTTCGAGGAGAAAACTTCGATCTCGCCCCGAAGGCGTACAAAGGTACGTCGAGAGGAAGAGAGCGGAGTTAGCAAATAAAAAAATAAAATTAAACGGCAGAAAAGCCGCTGGCTTTTCAACCTTAAAAATTGTCAGATAGAAAACGAAAAAGGGAGCTACACCAAACGTAGTGTTTCTCCCTTTTTTTATTTGCGTTTATGCCGAAGTCCGCACGTCCTTATCTCTCTTCGCGGAAATAGGAAAGACCCAAAGACGCAGGAGGCTGATGCTCACGCTTCTTGCGCACACTCACCAGCACCAGAACGATCAGAGTTACCAGATACGGCAGCATCTTATACAGCTCAGGCATATTTCTGCCCATTCCCTCGATGGCGGGAATATACAGATACAGGTTATACAGTCCACCGAAGAGAATGGCACCCAGAATGCCGACGGTAGGCTTCCACAGGGCGAAGATAACCAACGCAATCGCCAGCCAGCCGCGGTCACCGAAGCCGTCGTTAGACCAGATACCGCTCATATAATCCATAACGTAGTAGAGGCCACCCAGCCCTGCAATGGCGCCGCCAATACAGATGGAGGAATACTTATAGGCCGTTACGTTGATACCTGCGGCATCTGCGGTGGCAGGGCTTTCACCCACGGCCCGCAGGTGCAATCCTACACGGGTGCGAGTCATAACGAAGTACATCGCCACGGACAAGGCAATCGCCAGATATGCCAGGAAGCCGTAGGAGAAGAACATTTTTCCGAACCAACCCAGATTATCTGCAAAGGGAAGGCAGGCGGAGAAATAGTGACTGGTACGTCCCAGAGAAATGCTGGCGGTTTCGTTTCCGGACAGGGTGTTCAGTGAACCACCGAAGAAGTTACCAAAGCCAACGCCAAAGGTGGTCAGTGCCAGACCCGTCACGTTCTGGTTGGCACGGAGGGTAACCGTCAAAAATCCGTACAGAAGAGAGCAAAGCCCAGCACCCACCAGGGCACACAGCAGGGGGATCGTCAGGGCAAGAAAGCCGTTTAGCTCCTCCCCTACGGGCACGCTTCTCTCATAATAGAAGGCACCGATAACGCCGGAAATACCGCCCACGTACATAATACCGGGGATACCCAGGTTCAGGTTACCGGACTTCTCGGTAAGGATCTCGCCGCTGGCACCGTACAGCAGGGGAATACCCTGCATGACAGCACGCTGAAAGAAAGTCGCAATCAAAGAAATCATTGGTCGGCAACCTCCTTCTTACGGAATTTGATCTGATACTGAATAAAGAATTCACACCCGATAATGAAGAACAGGATAATTCCCGTCAGGATCTCGGAGAATGCGGCGGTTAGATTATACTGAGAGGCAACCTCGGATCCGCCCGACTGGAAGAATACCAAAAGACCTGCCGTCAGTACCATATACAGGGGATTAAACTTGGCCAGCCAGGAAACCATGATGGCGGTAAAACCACGGCCGCCTGCCGTGGTGGTAGCGATAGAATACTCAGTGCCGCCTACCAGCAAATAGCCGATGAGACCGCACAGGGCACCGGACAGGATCATGGTACGCAGGATGACCCACTTTACGTTAATGCCTACGTAGCGGGCGGTGTTTTCACTCTCACCCACCACGGAGATCTCATATCCGTGCTTGCTATACCGCAGATACACGAACATAAACACGGTCAGCACCGCCACCGCCAGGATCACCAAAAGGTATCTCTGCTCCATCAGCACCGGCAATCTGCCATACTTCAGCATCCAGGGGCTGACTACGCCGGAACCCGACTTATCCCAGGTCAGGATAAAGAAGGCGATCAGCTGCATAGCCACGTAGTTCATCATCAGGGTAAACAGGGTTTCGTTGGTACCCCACTTTGCCTTACAGATAGCAGGCAGGAAGCCCCAGAGGGCACCCATTACCAAAGCGGCCAGGAGCATAATGATCATCAACAGCTCATTGGACACCTTACCGCCCAGATAGAACATGCAGGCGGCGGTGGCAAGACCGCCGATCAGCACCTGTCCCTCTGCACCGATGTTCCAGAAACGCATCTTAAAGGCAGGGGTCACCGCCAGGGAAATGCCCAGCAGCACGGCAGTGCTGAACAGCAGCTTCCAGATACGGCGTTCGGTACCGAAGTTACCGTCGATCATGGTCTTATAGATCTCGATGGGATTGCCCTTGGTCAGACACACGGTGACGATAGAGCAAACCACAAGGGCCGCTAAAACCGCCGCCAAACGAATGAGATACGCATGCCACCAGGGAATGCTGGGACGCTTTACAAGATGCACCAGAGGCACGTGGGCGTGATGCTTTTCATCGGCAGGCGCTTGGGTAGGCTCCGGGGTCTGTGCTTCTACCTGTCCGTCCTGCAACTGGATTTCTTCACTCTGCGTTTTCTTCACCTGCGGTACCTCCTTCCGTCTTGATCATCAAGAGACCTATTTCCTCTTTGGTAGCCGTTCTGCCGTCTACGATACCCGTTACACGGCCGCCGCCGATGACCAGAATACGGTCACACAGCTCCAGCAGCACGTCCAGGTCTTCTCCTACGAAGATGACTGCGGCACCACGCCGCTTCTGCTCGTTGAGCAGATTATAAATGGTGTAAGAGGAGTTGATATCCAATCCTCTTACGGGATAGGCAGCCATCAGCACCGTGGGGGCGGAGGCGATCTCTCGACCTACCAGCACCTTCTGCACGTTACCGCCGGACAGCCGTCTGACGGGGGTGTGGGCACCGGGGGTAACCACCTCCAGGGACTCAATAATATCCTCAGCCAGGCGGGCGGGCTCGCCACGCTGCACGAATGCGGTGTGTCCTGCACGGTAGGAACGCAGCATCATGTTATCCACGATGTCCATATTTCCTACCAGACCCATACCCAGTCTATCCTCAGGCACGAAGGAAAGGCGTACGCCCAGATCCCGAATCTGCTTGGGATTTCTTTCTCTTAGATTGATAGGCTCGCGGGGAAGATCCGTATCTTCCTTTTCACCCTCGGGGGTTTCGGTGGCAGCGATCTGCTCCTCTCCCTCTTCCTTTGGCTCCCAATACAGGATCTCACCTGACTCCAGGTGCTGTAAACCTGCAATCGCCTCCAGCAGCTCTCGCTGTCCGCTGCCTGCAATACCGGCAATACCCAGGATCTCACCTGCGTATACCGAGAAGCCAACGTTGTCAAGAACGGTGACGCCCTCACGGTTACGGCAGTAAAGGTCGCTGACCCTCAGCCGTTCCTCCTGCCCCTGGGGCAGGTCTCTTTGAATATTCAGCTCCACCTTCTGTCCCACCATCATTTCGGTCAGGTTAGACTCGGTAGCACAGGAGGTTTCTACTGTGGCGATGTGCTCACCGCGGCGAAGAATGGCAACACGGTCAGACAGGGACAATACCTCGTGCAGCTTATGGGTAATGATAATGATAGACTTGCCATCGTCACGCATGCGGCGAAGAACGGCAAACAGCTTCTGGGTCTCCTGAGGAGTCAGCACGGCGGTGGGCTCGTCCAGGATCAAGATGTCTGCCCCGCGATACAGCACCTTAATGATCTCCACGGTCTGCTTCTCAGACACAGCCATGTCGTAGATCTTCTTATTGGGGTCCAGATCAAAGCCATAACGGCCGGCGATCTCGGCAACCTCTGCTGCCACACCGGCAGGATTATACCGTCCCCGCCCCTGAATGCCCAGGGTGATATTCTCTGCAGCGGTAAATACGTCTACCAGCTTAAAGTGCTGGTGGATCATACCGATCCCGTAGCGGAAGGCGTCCTTGGGGGAACGGATAGAGACCTCCTCACCGTCCACAAAGATCTGACCGCTGTCGGGGGCATAAATGCCCGCTATCATATTCATGAGGGTGGTCTTTCCGCTTCCGTTCTCACCTAAGATAGCCAGGATCTCACCGTGGCGGACCTCCAGGTCTACGTCCCGGTTTGCCTGCACGGTGCCAAAGCTCTTGGACACGCCTCTCAGCTCAATTGCAGTTGTGCCTTTCACATCATTACCTCCGCTTTTTGTTTCAGTCGATGCTTTTCGATGGGGCGAGACCTCGCCCCATAAAAAGGAACCGACTGTTAAGAGAGGACGGGGCATAGGCTCCGTCCCCTCGTTTGGTTATAAAATCAGTTCAGCTCGGTGATACCGTCGATACGAAGATCGAAGTAAGGAGCACTACGCTTCTCAGACTCGTGGAAGTAACCGCCCCAGATAACCTGAGTGTCGGGAGTGTAAGCAGCGTCGGTATTAACGTCAGCCATGTACTGCTCCAGGGTCTGACCGCCAACGGTGAAGGTGTCGGTATCGAATACCTTGATCTCACCGCTGATCAGCTTTGCCTTAACCTCTGCCAGCTTCTCAGCAGTGCCTGCAGCGGCAGCGGCAGTGTTGATCTCGGACATTTCAACAGCACCCTCAGCGAAGCCGCCGCAGTACTCTTCCTGAATTCTCACACCGGCAGCAACGGACTCGATCATCATGGTGAAGTAAGGAGCCCAGTTGATTCTGGAGGAGATAATGAAGGTATTGGGGCAAGCTGCAACGGTAGAACCGTTGTAGGAAACGTTGGGAACGCCTGCAGCCTCACATGCGGAGGGAGCACCCATGGAGTCAGCGTGCTGGGAGATCAGAACGCAGCCACCCTGGATCAGAGCAACGGCAGCCTCTCTCTCGGCAGCCTCATCGTACCAAGAGGAGGTGTAACGAACGTCCATGGTAACGGTGGGGCAAACGGACTTAGCACCCAGATAGAAGGAGGTGTAGCCGGAAACAACCTCTGCGTAGGGGAATGCACCTACGTAGCCCATCTTAGCCTGTGCAGGAGTGATGGTGCCAGCAGCGATCATCTCATTCAGCTTCAGACCGGCGGCAACGCCTGCCAGGAAACGACCCTCGTAGATAGAAGCGAAGGCGTTATGATAGTTAGGCAGAGAGCTGGTGTGAGCCATGGTACCGGTAGCGTGGCAGAACTGCACGTTGGGGAATTCCTCAGCTGCCTGGATCATGTAAGCCTCATGACCGAAGGAGTTAGCGAAGATTACGTGGCAGCCCTGGTCAACCAAGTCAGCAGCAGCCTCCTAGCACTCGTTGCCCTCGGGGATGTTGTACTTCATAACGTACTGAGCATTGGTCAGGCCCAGAGCGGCGATGGCGTCCTGAGCACCGTTGATGAAGTTCTTGTCGTAGGTAGAGTTGGCGTCATGCAGGAAGATGAAGCCCACCTTGATGTTGGTCATGCCGACAGGGGTCAGCTGAGAAGATGCAGCAGCCTCTTCGTCGCCCTCGCCGCAGGCGGTGAGAACCACACATGCAGTGGCACACATGATCAGTGCAAGAACCAGAGATGCGATTTTCTTGAACATTGTTTTTTCCTCCGAAAAATTTTTTATTTACACAGGTTTCCCCGTAAGTAAATCAAGATTTAGGGTCTATAGAAGGTCAGGCTGCTGTCGGACATGCTGTCCACCATAGCCAGGGACTCTACGCGGATGCCCTCACGGCGAAGGGCGTCACCGCCGCCCTGAAACTTCTTTTCAATAGCGATGGCACAGCCCACCAGGGTAGCCCCGGCGGCACCAATCATTTCACGCATACCCGCAATGGCGTTTCCGCATGCCAGGAAGTCGTCTACGATCAGCACTCTCTCCCCCTGGGTCAGATATTCCTTCGCCACGGCGGCGGTATATACGTTTCCGTGGGTGTAGGATGCGATCTGGGTGGACCAAACCTCCTTAGACTGGTTAGCAGAGGCATGCTTCTTCACTACGACGCATGGTACCCCCAATGCCAGGGCCGCCAGAGTGGCAATGGCAATGCCGGAGGCCACAATGGTCATAACCTTCGTCACACCGCTGTCAGCGAAAAGACGGGCGATCTCATCACCGATGGTCTTTAAGAAGGGGACGTCCAACTGCTGATTTAAGAAGTTTCCTACCTTCAGCACGTGACCGGGCAATACCTTACCCTCAGCGAGTATCTTATCTTCCAAAGCTTTCATGGACCCCTCCAAAAAAAGAAAACTGCGGTGCCCTGTGTGTGCACCCGCACGATAAAGTTTATTTATGCTCTTATTTTATCACAAATAGTCGAAAAAGTGAATTGTGTATTTTTCCGTATTTTCCTTTTTCCCTATGTGCATTTTGTGCATAGCACATAACCCACAAAAAGCAAAAAACAGACGGCAACCTCTGGGGTTGCCGTCTTCAAAATTACTTTTTCAATGCTACTGCTGCCTTTGCAGCCTCTGCGATCTTGGTGGCGGTGAGACCGTAGTATTCCAGCAGGGCGGGAACGGTGCCACTGCGACCGTAGGTGTCCTCTACACCCACACGCTGTACGGGCACGGGGTAAGCAGCACACAGGCATTCGGTCACGGCGGAGCCCAGTCCTCCAATGATGGAGTGCTCTTCTGCCGTTACGATGGCACCCGTCTCACGGGCACACTTTTCCAGCAGCTCAGAGTCCAGGGGCTTAATGGTATGGATGTTTACCACACGGGCACTGATGCCCTCGTTTGCCAGCATGTCTCTTGCCTCCAGTGCCAGATGCACCATCAGACCGGTGGCTACCAGGGTCACGTCATTCCCCTCTGCCAGCACAACGCCCTTACCCACCTGGAAATGATAGGTTTCAGCATCGTTTAGCGTAGGCACTGCGGCACGGCCAAAGCGCATATATACGGGGCCGTTGATCTCCAGGGCTGCCTTTACTGCTGCGGCTGCCTCTACTGCATCGCAGGGGTTGATCACCGTCATGCCGGGGATGGTACGCATCAGGGCAATATCCTCGTTGCACTGGTGGGTGGCACCGTCCTCACCTACGGTGATGCCCGCGTGAGTAGCACCGATCTTCACGTTCAGGTGGGGGTAGCCAACAGAGTTACGTACCTGCTCGTAGGCACGGCCGGCGGCAAACATAGCGAAGGTGGAAACGAAGGGTACGGTGCCTGCGGCGGCAATACCTGCTGCCACACTCATCATATTTCCCTCTGCAATTCCGCAATCGAAAAATCTCTCGGGATATGCACTCTTAAACTTACAGGTCTTGGTGGCGGCAGCCAGGTCGGCGTCCAGCACCACGAAATCATGGGTAGCACCCAGGTCTACCAGAGCCTGACCGTATGCTTCACGGGTTGCAATCTTTTCTGCCATCTTACTTCTCCTCTCCCTGACCCAGCTCGGTGAGAGCCAGGCGGTACTGCTCCTCCTTGGGGGCGGTGCCGTGCCACTCACACTTGTTCTCCATGTAGGATACGCCCTTACCCTTCACCGACTTTGCGATGATGGCGGTAGGCTTCCCCTTGCAGGCACGGGCAGCGGCGAAGGCGGCCTCCAGAGACCGGAAGTCATGGGCATCTGCCATCACTACGTTCCAGCCGAAGGCACGGAATTTCTCATCATGGGGGGTGGGGTTCATAACCTCAGCAATGGGGCCGTCGATCTGCAGACCGTTCCAGTCCAGCACCACGCACAGGTTGTCAAGGCCATAGTGAGCGGCAAACATAGCAGCCTCCCAAACCTGACCCTCTTCACTCTCACCGTCTCCGACCACGGAGTATACACGCCAATCCTTGCCCTTCAGCTTAGCAGTCAGTGCCATGCCGCAGGCAGAGGAAATTCCCAGACCCAGAGAGCCGGAGGACATATCTACGCCGGGGATCCCCTTCATATCGGGGTGACCCTGCAGGCGAGAGTCGATCTTTCTCAGGGTGTCCAGCTCCTCCACAGGGAAGAAGCCGCGGTTGGCAAGAATAGCATACAGCGCGGGGGCACAGTGACCCTTGGAGAGAACAAATCTGTCTCTATCCTCCCACTTGGGGTTCTTGGGGTCTACACGCATTTCCTCGCAGTAGAGATAGGTCATGATCTCAGCAATCGAGAGAGACCCACCGGGGTGACCGCTGGCGGCATGATACACCCCACGCAAAACGCCAACACGCACACGGTTCGCCATTTGCTCAAGGGCTTGAAGTTTGGACTGTTCCATAGCATCTCCTAATCGGTATATTCTGTCATAGAGTATTTTACATTTTTAATGGGGAATTGTCAAGGAAAAGAGCGGACTTTAAAAGATTTTAGAGAATACTTTCAAGACACCCCTGACACTCCCTATCATACTTCGCCGCCGCGGTAGCGGAACGAACGGTATATTCCGTTACCCCCAGGACGGTCTCACCGTCGATCTGCAGGGCGCAGGGGCTGTCAAAGCGGACGGTGATCTCATGGCCCTGCCTTGCCTCATAATACTCGGTATGCTTTGTCTGGGTGCCACGGAAGAAGGCGGGCAGAATGGGCAGGAGGCGTAGCCCCTTGCACTTATGTACCACCACGGAGGTGACAAGTCTTTCCCGGTTCAACCGATCCTGGAAGGGTGCCATTTTAAATCCACCGCCGTAAAAGCGACCGTTCATGGTGGGGGCCAGCCACACGTGGCTGTATCTGCGGGTCTGACCGTCCACCGTCACCTCTGCCCCACGGGGCTGATAGCGGCCAAACACGCCCGACATGGCAATAGCGGCGTAGTTGACGCCCTTGCTCTTCTTGCCCTTTTTCTCCCATTTGGCCCGAATACCGTCTGCCACCTCACAGCACCAGCCGTCCAGACCGTAGCCGATACCGTTGATAAAGGTGTGACGGCGACCGTTGATATACACCACGGGCAGATCCCTGAGATAGGGATTTATCAAAATGGGGTCATCGGTGATTCCCGCACTTCTCAGATCCTTCAGGAAATCGTTTCCCGTCCCTGTAGCGGAAAAATAAATGGGCACACGGATTTCCGTATCCTTCAGGGCATAGGCGAAGCGAGAAAGAGTGCCGTCGCCACCGCACAAAATCAGCTTATCCGTTTCGGTCATGGCACCCACAAAGGCGGCAAGAGCCGTCCCGTCCATATCCAAAATGCTCTTCATTTCATTTGGATTTTCTCCATGACCCAAAACCCACTCTCTGGCACGGCTTTCCCCCGTGTCGCTTGCAGAGCGAGGATTAAACAGTATTACCTGCATAGCTTTCTCCTACCTACAAAATCCCCTACAGTATACCATTTTCTTTTCTCCTCCGCAACCCAAAGCTAAAATAAAATGTCCGAGAGGGGATTCTCTCGGACATTCTATTACTTCTGAATGCGGTAGGTTCCGTCCCCCTCTTTTGTCAGAGAGGAGCCGAAGAACGCCGTGAGTGCGCGCTCCATAGCGTCAATATCTGCCACGGAGGCACTCTCATAGGAGGAATGCATTGCCAGCTGCGCCAGACCAATATCTGCCACGGGCACGGACAGCTGAGATACGGAGATGCACCCCAAGGTGGAGCCACCGGGGATATCTGCACGGTTGCAATAGTTCTGCACCTCTACCCCTGCCTCACGGCAGATGCCGGCGAAGATGCCGCCGCTGATGGCGTCGGTGCCGTAACGGCAGTTGGCATTGTATTTCAGCACCACACCGCCACCCAGGACGGGGGCGTTGTTGGCGTCTGCATATTCGGGATGGTTGGGATGGATGGCGTGGGCATTATCTGCAGAGAGCAGAATGCTCTGGGACAGGATACGCTCCTTTTCCACACCGCTAAGGGACAGAGCAACGCACAGACTCTCTATGGCTCTGGGCAGGAAGTCAGAGCCCGCACCCGCAAAGGTGGAGGAGCCCACCTCCTCGTTATCAAACACCAGCATCATGGGGATGGCGGTGCTATCAGGGGCATTCAGCAGTGCCTCTACACCGCAGGCAACGCAGGACAGGTCGTCAATTCTGGGGGCAGAGAAAAACGCCTTATCCGCTCCCCACAGGGTGGGGGCCTCAGGATTATACAGCCACAGCCTGTGGCTCAGAATATCGGCGGGGTCTACCCCCAGCTCCTTGGCAACAGCCTCCATGGGAGAGGCGGCACTCTTCATACCCCACAGGGGCTGCATATCCACTGCGGGATTATAGCTGGCACCGTCGTTGGCATTTCGGTTCATGTGGATTGCAACGGAGGGAATCAGGGCCACGGGCTCCTTCATGTCTACCAGTCGGCACTGCACACCGCCATCCTTCCCACGGAGGGTGACCACGCCTGCCAGGGACAGGGGTCTGTCCAGCCAGGTGGCACACAGCATACCGCCGTATTTTTCCACCGTCATACGGCTATACTTCCCGGACACACTCATGGCAGAGGGGGTCAGGGAAAAGGCAGGGCTATCTCCGTGGGCAGCCACCATCATCACCCCCGTAGGTACGCCCTTAGGCAGACGGAATGCCGCCAGAGCACTGAGGCCCCGCTGTACGAAATACGTGCCACCGGGCACCAGATTCCACGTCTGACCCTCCACCAGGCGGGTATAGCCTGCACCCTCCAGGGTCTTGGCTACCTCTGCCACTGCGTGGGGTGCCGTGGGAGATGCGGAAATAAAGGAAAACAGCTTCTTGATATCCATGGTTTTCTCCTTTGCCCCTTTTTGGGGTCATTTGTGATTTTATTGTAATACACTGCGAGGCATTTGTCAATTCTATCATAAGAGTTATATCTTTACTTTTAGAATTGCATTTAGGGTAAAACTATGATAAAATAAAGGCAAGAAACATAAAAGGAGCTCTTTATGAACGAGAGTGTACTGAAGGATCTGGAGCCAAAAGAGGTCCTCAAATATTTTGAGGCTATCTGCGACCTGCCCCACGGTTCTCATAATACCAAGCTGCTCAGCGACTACTGCGTGCTGTTTGCCCGCATTCGTGGGCTTTGGTGCCATCAGGATAAGGTAGGCAACGTGATTATCAGGAAGCCTGCCTCTGCGGGCTATGAAAATCACCCCACCGTGATCATCCAGGGTCACCTGGATATGGTGTGTGAAAAGGAGCAGGGAAAGCAGATCGACTTCCGCCGTGACGGCATCACCCTGAGGCTGGAGGGTGATATGATCACCGCTGACGGCACCACCCTGGGGGCGGACGACGGCATTGCCGTAGCCTACGCACTGGCAATTCTGGATAATAAAAACCTGTGCCACCCTCCCCTGGAAATTCTCCTGACGGTAGACGAGGAGGTAGGCATGCTGGGTGCCGTGGCTTTGGATGCCTCCCTTCTACATGGCAAAACGCTCATCAATATTGACTCCGACACCGAGGGGGTCCTGACCCTGGGCTGTGCCGGCGGGCTGAAGGGAGATTTGACCCTCCTGCTCCGCCGTGAGAACGTCACGGGTACCCACTACACCCTCTCTCTTGACGGGCTGTGTGGGGGTCACTCTGGTGTGGAGATCAACTGCGGGCATACCAATGCCATTCTCCACCTGGGCAGGCTGTTTGCCTCCCTGTGCGAGGGGCGTGACCTGCGTCCCTGCGGCTTTACCGGTGGCGGTAAGGATAACGCCATTCCCCGCCATGCTACCCTGAAATTTATCTCTCCCCAGCCCCTGGACGATGCCGCCCGCTCTATGATAGAGGAAAATCTAAAAAAACTGCGGGAAACCGAGCCCGGTGCTACCCTGACCCTCACCGAGGGTGGAAACGTTTCCCAGGGTGCCCTGACCCAGCAGGTGCGGGATAAGTTTATCCGCCTGCTCACCACGGTTCCCAACGGGGTGCAGAAAATGAGCCCCCTGCTGCCCAAGCTGGTGCAGACCTCTCTTAACCTGGGCATTGTGTCCTTTGATAAGCTCTTAACCTTAACCTTCGCCCTCCGTAGCTCTGTCAACCAAGAAAGAGATGAGTTGTCCCAGACCCTGAAGACAATAGCGGAGGAGGTTGGTGCCAGGTGGCAGACCAGCAGCTCCTACCCTGCATGGGAAATGCGTGAGGAATCTCACCTGAGAGATACCATGGTGCAGGTATGGCGTGACGTGTGTGGCGGTGAATGCCGCACCGACGTGATCCACGCAGGGCTGGAATGTGGCATTCTGGCAGACAAGATCCCAGATCTTGACTGTGTATCCTTTGGACCCAACATGACCGATATTCATACCCCCAGAGAAGCCCTGTCCGTGTCCTCCGTGGCACGCACCTGGCAATACCTCTTAGCCGTGCTGAAGGCTCTGTAAACAAGAAAGGAAAAACTATGAAAAAGACTGTTTTAAGAAAATACGCCCGCCTCATCGCCCGTACGGGCGTCAACGTACAGAAGGGGCAGGACGTTCTGATCACGGCTGAGCTGGATCAGCCCGAGTTTGTCCGCATCCTCACCGAGGAATGCTACCGTGCAGGGGCTGCACGGGTTATCGTTGACTGGACTGACTCTGCCCTGACCAAGCTGCATTTCCGTCACCGCACCCAGAAGGTGCTGAACCAGCTGTTGCCCTTCGAGGTAGAGAAGTGGAAGTATATGGCGGACACCCTGCCCTGCCGTATTTACCTGGATTCCGACGATCCCGATGCCCTGGCTGGCATCAACCAGAAGAAGATGGCGCTGTCCCAGCAGGCAAAGATGAAGGTGATCAAGCCCTTCCGTGACCAGATGGAAAACCGCTACCAGTGGTGCATCGCCGCTGTCCCTGGTGCCGCCTGGGCAAAGAAGC
Organism: Eubacteriales bacterium; assembly: GCA_045656805.1. Classification (GTDB taxonomy): domain Bacteria; phylum Bacillota; class Clostridia; order Oscillospirales; family CAG-272; genus UBA1740. The sequence goes on from JAZORW010000096.1 coordinate 12,530, forward strand.
TGTTCCCCGAGCTGAAGAAATCCGCCGCTATGGAGCGTCTGTGGGAGGCTATTCTCTCCGCCGCCCGTGCTGACGGTGAAGATCCTACCGCAGACTGGGCAGAGCATAACCGTGAGCTGGCGAAGAGATGCCAGTACCTGAACGGTCTGGGCATTAAGGAGCTGCACTACACCGCATCCAACGGCACCGACTTCCGTGTAGGTATGATGCCCGAGGGCATCTTCATGGCGGGTGGCGAGGAAACCCAGGGTCGTGGCGTATACTACAACCCCAACATTCCCACCGAGGAGGCATTTGCTACCCCCAAGCGTGGCGAGGCCGAGGGCATCGTCTACGCCTCTATGCCTCTTTCCTATAACGGACAGCTGATCGAAAACTTCTGGATCCGCTTCCATGAGGGTAAGGCGGTAGAGGTCTACGCAGAAAAGAATCAGCCCCTTCTGGAGGAAATGATCTCCATGGACGAGGGTGCCGCATATTTGGGTGAGGTTGCACTGGTACCCTACGAGTCCCCCATCCGCCGCAGTGGCATTCTGTTCTACAGCACCCTGTTTGATGAAAACGCCGCCTGCCACCTGGCACTGGGCCGTGGCTTCAGCAATTGCCTGAAGGACTATGAGAAGTATTCTCACGAGGAGGCACAGGCACTGGGCGTCAACGATTCTATCATCCACGTGGACTTTATGATCGGCACCGCCGACCTGAACATCACCGCCCTGACCTTTGACGGTAAGGAAGTCCCCATCTTCAAAAACGGCACCTGGGCAAACTAAAGAAAAAAGCAGAGCAAGGCACGGAAATCCGTGCCTTGCTTTTTTGATGCTAAAAATCCCGGCGGATGCGTTCAATGGCACCCTTTTCCAGCCTGGATACCTGCGCCTGAGAAATGCCGATCTCCTCGGCGATCTCCATCTGTGTCCTCCCCCGCCAGAATCTTTGGCGGATAATGTGCTGTTCCCTCTCGCTCAGGCGGGAGATGGATTCCTTCAGGGTCAGGTTCTCCACCCAAGCCTCCTCGTTCTCGTCAGGGTCGGAGAGCTGGTCTATGACGTACACCGAATCCTCCCCGTCGCTGTACACAGAATCATAGAGGGACACGGGCTCCACGATTGCCTCCATGGCCTGTGCCACCGCCTCCGGCTTCTCCCCGATCTGTCCTGCGATCTGCTCCACGGTGGGGATCTTTTGTGCCTCTGCGGTGAGGCGCTCTCTTGCCTGTAGGGCTCTGTACGCCAGATCCCTGACAGAACGGCTGACACGGATAGAATTGTTATCTCTTAGATACCGTCTCACCTCCCCCACGATCATGGGGACGGCATAGGTGGATAGCTTCACGTCCAGCTCCACGTTGAAATGATCGATTGCCTTCATCAGCCCGATGCAACCCACCTGAAAGAGATCCTCCGGGTTTTCCCGCCTGGCAGAAAACCTTTGCACGATGCTCAGCACCAGCCTTAAATTTCCCATTACCAGGCTTTCTCTGGCACTTTCATCTCCCCCACGGGCGGCGATCAGTAGCTGCTTTTGCTCGCTGTCAGACAGAGTGGTCAGGGTGGCGGTGTTCACACCGCATATTTCAACCTTACCGTTTCCTTTCATTTCACACTCCTTGTCTTTGACGAGGAGAGTGTCGCCACCCCATCCGGCTTTTAATCCCAAGAGAACAAAAAAGCCACAGTTCCCTGTTTTTCCCATAAAAAAGGGCAGGTCAAGTGACCTGCCCTAAAATGCTTAAAACTTATTCACAGGCAAAGGGGGGAATTTCCTTG
>JAZORW010000097.1:0-9054 GCA_045656805.1 Eubacteriales bacterium
GGGGGGGGGGGGGGGGGGGGGGGGGGGGGAAGGTGAGGGTCAGCCTGTCACCCTCTAAGGTAGCGGTGCAGGGCAGGGGCTGGGTATGATAGCGGGTCTGTGCCAGTGCCTCAAAGGGAGAGGCGGGAGGTGTGCCGCACCACAACAGGTCCGTGGCGGTGACGGTGTTTTCGTACAGCTCCTCCTCGGGGCACAGCACCACCCGGTTTTCCTCGGGGCATTTATCCTTTACGTACAGGGGGGCAGGCAGGGCAAGGCCCAGACCGCGGCGCTGACCCACGGTATAGCAGTGGATGCCACGGTGGCATCCCAGCACCTGACCCTCTGGGGTGACGAAGTCACCCGGGGGAGGCAACACCTCCAAATGGCGGTTGAGATACCCTACGTAATCTCCATCCTCGATAAAGCAGATGTCCTGGCTTTCTCCCTTGGGGGCACAGCTGACGTGGGAGGCCTCCACCAGCCGACGCACCTCCTCCTTGGAGGGCATATCTCCCAGGGGGAGCAGTACCCGTGACAGGGTAGCCTGATCCAGGCAATAGAGCAGATAGCTCTGATCCTTTTGGGCACAGGCACCACGCAGGAGGGTGTAGGTATCTCCCTGCCTCTGAATACGGGCGTAATGCCCCGTGGCGAGGTATTGGCAATCCAAAGAGTCAGCCACCTCCATCAGGGCACCAAACTTAATATAGCGGTTACAGGCGAGGCAGGGGTTAGGGGTCAGCCCAGCCTGATAGGCAAGGGCGAAGGGGGTCTTTACGTACCTTTCGAACTGTTCCGAAAGGTTTACGGTATGATGGGGGAACCCCAGTGCCTCTGCCACACGGGCAGCCTCACGGGCGTCCCGCAGGGCGGTTTCTGCCTCCGGGGAGCCGCTCTCGTGCAGGAGCATGGTGACCCCCACACACTCATAGCCCCCACGCAGGCATAGCAGAGCAGCGGCGGGGCTATCCACACCGCCGCTCATTGCCACCAGTACCCGCTTACTCTTCTCCATGGCCGTGGTCGTGGCCATGACAGCAGGCACAGTTGCCGTCGCAGAATTTGCTGGCATCATAGGGGATGCCGTTCTTATCATAGTAGTTCTTAATGGCGGCACGCACAGCCTCCTCTGCCAGAACAGAGCAGTGCAGCTTATGGGCGGGCAGACCGTCCAGTGCCTCTACCACCGCCTTGTTAGACAGGGTCAAGGCGTCCTCCAGGGACTTACCCATGATCATTTCGGTTGCCATAGAAGAGGTAGCGATGGCAGAGCCACAGCCGAAGGTCTGGAACTTTACGTCGGTGATAACGTTGTCCTTTACCTTCAGGTACATCTTCATGATATCGCCACAGGTGGCGTTGCCTACCTCGCCTACGGCGTCGGCGTCCTCAATTTTACCCATGTTGCGGGGGTTGCGGAAATGGTCCATGACCTTTTCACTGTATAGCATATCGGTTTCCTCGATTCTTAAATTCTTTTAGAGCAGGTGGGGCTTTCTACCGCTGACCAGATCGTCCCAAACGGGGGACATCTGACGGAGATAGTCTACCACACGGGGTACCTCACGCAGGATGGTGTCTACGTCCTCCTCGGTATTGTAGTGGGAGAGGGACAGACGCAGAGAACCGTGGGCGATCTCGTGGGGCAGACCCAGAGACAGCAGCACGTGGCTGGGATCCAGAGAGCCGGAGGTGCAAGCAGAGCCGGAGGATGCGGCAATGCCGGCAAAGTCCAGCATCAGGAGCAGGGATTCACCCTCAATGCCCTCAAAGCAGAAGTTGACGGTGGCGGGGACGCGCAGGGTGCGGTCACCGTTGAGACGGGAATGGGAGATTTTAGAAAGCCCCTCGATCAGCTTTTCACGCAGAGGTACCAGGTGGGCGGTGTTCTCCTCCAGGCGGTTGCAGGCCTCCTCCATAGCGGCTGCCATCGCCACGATGGCAGGCACGCTCTCGGTGCCGCCGCGACGGCCCCGCTCCTGTGCGCCACCGTGGATCAGGTTGGACAGAGCCACACCCTTCCGTGCGTACAGCACGCCAACCCCCTTGGGGCCGTGGAATTTATGGGCGGAGAGGGACAGCAGGTCGATGTTGTCCTCCTCTACGTTTACGGGAATGTGACCCACCGCCTGTACGGCGTCGGTGTGGAAGAACACGCCCTTCTCACGGCAGATGCGTCCGATCTCACGGATGGGCTGAACGGTGCCGATCTCGTTATTGGCATACATGACGGTGACCAGAATGGTATCCTCACGGATGGCGTCAGAGACGTCCTGTGCCTTTACCACGCCCTCTTCCCCTACCTCCAGGAGGGTCACCTCAAAGCCCTCCTTCTCAAGCTGCTTCAGGGTGTGGAGAATGGCGTGATGCTCAAATTTCGTGGAGATAATGTGCTTCTTGCCCCGCTTCTTACCCAGGGCGGCAATACTGAACAGTGCCTGGTTATCTGCCTCAGACCCACCGGAGGTGAAATAGATCTCACGGGGCTGGGCACCCAAAAGGGCTGCCACCTTTGCACGGGCATCCTCCAGGGCTACCTTTGCCTCCTGTCCTGCGGTGTGCAGGCTGGAGGGGTTACCCCAGGTTTTTCTGGAGCATTCTATATATGCCTTTTCAGCGGTCTCACTCATGGGGGTGGTTGCCGCATTATCAGCGTAAATGTACATATCAAAAACTTCCTTCCTTATTTAACCCAAATGAATATATCATATAATTCCCACTTTGTCAATAGGAAATACAAAAAGGAAAACGCACCTGCCGTAGCAGGTGCGAAAAATCACTTATTTTTCCCGATAATAAACGATCTTTCCGGGTTCTACGGAATGGGTGAGCCACACGTTACCGCCGATGACGGCACCGTCGCCCACGTAGGTGTCACCGCCCAGGATGGTGGCGTTGGCGTAGATCACTACCCGATTGCCGATGTTGGGGTGACGCTTTACACCCTTGACGGGGTTGCCGTCCTCGTCTACGCGGAAGCTCTTTGCACCCAGGGTTACACCCTGATACAGCTTCACGTGGTCACCGATGACGGTGGTCTCACCAATAACGATACCCGTGCCGTGGTCGATGAAGAAATACTCGCCCACCGTGGCACCTGCGTGAATGTCAATACCCGTTTTCTCATGGGCGTATTCTGTCATGATACGGGGGAGAATGGGCACCTGCATGCTATACAGCTCATGTGCCATACGGAAGATGGAGATGGCGTAGAAGCCGGGGTAGCACAGCAGCACCTCCTCACGGCATTCGGCGGCGGGGTCACCCTCATAGAGTGCCTCCACATCCTTCAGCAGCAGGCTCTTGATGGCGGGCAGACGGCCAAGGAATTCTTCGGTGAGTGCTCTGGCATCTCCATCCGTGCGGGTGAAGTCCAGGGCTGCCTTCAACTGCTCCTCCAGCATGGTGGCGATGAGAGCCAGTCGATCGGCGGCGGGAGCAGGACAGGTCTCAAAATATCCGGGGAAGAGCAGGGCGTGCAGCTCCTTCACCAGACGGATGATCATATTACGGTCGGGGGCAGGGGACTCCTCCGTATGGGTGCGGAGGACGCTCTGTCCGTCTACTTGGGACAGCTGCTCGGTCAGACTTTCAAAATTCATAAAAACGGCTCCTTTAGGGCTGAACGTTGCCTCGTATCAGGTCAAGAATGGAAATGCGGGAGAGGTATCCGTCGATGAGCCCCTCCAGATGCTGCCACATGGGCAGAGTCAGGCAGATGTCCTGACGGGTGCAGCTGCTGGACTCACAGTCGGGGCATGCCATCAGGGCAAGAGAACCCTCGGTCACCCGAATGATCTCGTTTACGTAGATATCCTTGGCAGGGCGGGACAGGCGATAGCCCCCCTCCTTGCCGCGACTTGAAAGAACCAGCCCACCCTCGCGGAGCATGGAAACGATGCTCTCAAGATATTTCATGGAAACGGCCTGCCGCTCCGACACTGCCTTCAGGGAAATGTTCCCCTCGGATTCGTGCTGAGCCAGGTCTATCATGACCAGCAGAGCGTATCTGCCCTTGGTCGAGATCATCATAGGGTGCCTCCTGCGTACGGGCTACGCTTTATACTATGCAGGCAGGGTGCCTGTTGCCCGTGACTTTTGGTCTATTATATACCAATTCTATGCTTTTTTCAAGAGAATAAGGGCTAAGAGTAAAAAAAGAGGGGAGAGATGCCGAAAAGGCTCTCTCCCAAAAAAAGCTTTGTTAAACTACGAAGAGGAAAACGGATAAAAACTGAAGCACGCTGCCCAACAGCACGAACAGATGGAACACCGAGTGCATATAGGGGTATTTGCTGCCACCCACGTAAAAGACTGCCCCTACGGTGTAGGCGATACCCCCGGAGAGCAGCAGTAGAAAGCCGGTGGTGCCCAAAGCCCCCCACAGAGTGTAGATGTGGGGCAGAATGCACCAGCCCAGTGCCAGGTAGCAGACGTTGGAGAATTTCTCGTATTTTTTCAGGTCAATGGCGTTCAGTATCACGCCCAGGGCGGCAATGCCCCAGACCATACCGAAATAGATCCATCCCACGGCGGGGTTGATCTGCCTCAGAGTGCATAGACAGTAGGGGGTGTAGGTACCTGCAATGAGGACGAAAATAGAGCAGTGATCAAGAACCTGAAAGACCCGCTTTCCCATCCGTGTACCGGGCAGACCGTGGTAGATGCTGGAGGTGGCGTAGAGCAGAACCATGGTAGTGCCGTAGAGAATGGAGGCAACAATGCCGTAGGGGTTATCCCCGGAGAGGGCAGACGCCAGGCACAGCACGGTTGCCAGCACGCCGAAGACCGCACCCACACCGTGGGACACAGCGTTGAAGATCTCTTCCCCCACACTGTAGCGGGGCATAGTCCTCATGCGAAGGGGTGTTCTTTCCATTTGTGCTTCTCCTCTCGGGCGGGCTTTGATAGTAGTATATGCCAAAGGGGAGTTTTTTACACCCTAATCCATCTCATCTCTGTCCCCCCGTACGAGAGGGCACTCTCGGGGCAGGCGGGGGCTATCTCACGGCAAATTTTGACACTCTCCTGCCGAGAGAATGTCCGCAACCGCCTAATTTTATAGGGGGATCCTTGACACGGATTTGACAAATGAGGAAAGATGTGGTATACTGATAAAAAATCGTGAGAAGGGAGGTAGAGCCGTGAGAGATATCACTATGGAAGAGCTGAAGCAGATCATTGGGCGGAATTTGACCGACCTACGGCGCAGACGGGGGATGACCCAGTCTGAAATGGCGGAAAAGCTGAGCTATTCTGACAAGGCTGTTTCCAAGTGGGAATGCGGTGACGCTGTCCCCGATATTCTTATCCTCGCCCGCATTGCCGACCTCTTCGGCGTCACTGTCAACTACCTTTTAGAGGAGGAGCACACCCCCGCCGACTCTCCTGCCCCTAAGGGACGGTGCCGTGTGCGTACCATCTCCACCCTCTTGTCTATGGCACTGGTTTGGCTGGTGGCTACCCTGGCATTCGTGGTGATGGCTATGATCCCCTATACCGGAGAGGTAGCGGCACTGCCGGAGCATTCCTGGCTGGTGTTCATTTGGGCAATTCCCCTGTCCGCTCTGGTGGCGTATATTCTGTCCTGCGTCTGGCACCGTCGGTTTATGCAGTACAGTATGTTTACCGTGATGACGTGGGGGGCACTGCTGTCGGTGTTCTTATCACTGGTGATCTTGGCACCTGACCTGATTCAGAACCCCTGGCTGATCTTCGTTCTGGGCATTCCCGTACAGGTGATGATCGCACTGTGGCCTGGGTTAAAAAATCGCTTCAAGAAAGTGACAGAGCGGTGATTTTTGGCATAAGCACAAACAAAAAATAGGAGTGGTACTGAGTTTAGTATCACTCTTTTTTTAGTTTTCCCCCGAAACAAGTATCGAGGTTGAAAAACTGAGGTTTTTCTTCCGTCGGATTAAAAATTTTTGTTTGTTATCGCCCCTCTCTTCCTTCGACGTGCGCCTGTACGCCTTCGGGGCGAGATGGACGATTTCTGCTCAAAAATCCCTCGCTCTGTCGGTTTTAGCGTTCAGGCGTTGCAGAGGGGTATGACTTTATTTGGTGGGGAGCAAGTTTGGATTTCTCCTCGAAGTCTGCTTGCCCCCGAGCGGTGATTTTTGGCATAACCGCAAACAAAAAATAAGAGTGGTACCGAGTATAGTATCACTCTTTTTACATTTTTAAAAGGATAAAGGATTATTGCTGTTCCAGCTTTACGTCGGGGTTAAAGCCCCGGGCGATGGAGAAAATGATGGGCTCCAGGTCTGAGAGGGGCAGGGGGGAGTCCAGGGTCAGGGTTTCGGAGAGGAAGTTAATTTTTGCCCCCGCAATATCGGGGTGTGCCTCCAGGAGGGAGGACAGCTTTTTCGCACAGTTGGGGCAGGGGAGGTTTGTGACGGAATAGGTGTAGGTCATGGGGGCTCCTTTTCTAAATTACTGGTTTTAGTATACTCTTTTTTGGGGGTGGGGTCAAGGCGTTTTTATAAATTGCATTTGGGGGCTTTGTGTGATACAATAGAATTTAGAAACGACAGGAGTGGCGTATGAGGGAGTATCCGAAGGAATTTTTAGAGGAAATGCGGGAACTGCTGGGGGAGCAGTACGGTGCCTATGTGGCAAGCTGTGCCAACAGCCCAGTCAGGGCACTGCACGTGAACCTGAATAAGATAGAGCCACAGAACCTCATGGGCCTTTTGCCCTATCCCCTGACCCCCATCCCCTTTGCCCCCGACGGCTTTTACCTGGGCGGGGAGGAGAAGGTGGGAAACCACCCCCTGCACCATGCAGGCGCCTACTACGTGCAGGAGCCCTCTGCCATGACTCCCGTCTGCTCTCTGAAGCTGGAGCGGGGTATGTGGGTGGCAGACCTGTGTGCCTCCCCCGGGGGAAAGTCTACCCAGTTAGCCAACCGCGTGGGGGAAGAGGGATTTTTGCTCTCTAACGAAATTATGCCCGCCCGCTGTGCTACTCTGGCGGGAAACCTGGAGAGGATGGGTCTAAGAAATACCCTGGTGACCAATACGGACACCGACACCCTGGCGAAGCGGTACCCGGAATGCTTTGACGCCGTGGTGGTAGACGCCCCCTGCTCAGGAGAGGGGATGTTCAGAAAGGATGAGGGTGCCCGTGCCGCATGGAACAGGGGCAACGTGGAGGCCTGTGCTGAGCGTCAGAGGCAGATCCTGTCTGCCGCCGCCAAGATGGTGTGTCCCGGGGGTCAGCTGCTATATTCCACATGCACCTTCTCCACTTTAGAAAACGAGGCAACCCTTCTGGACTTCTTGTCCACCCACCCCGAGTTTTCTTTGGCAGAGGCAGGGGCGGAGGTAGAAGCGGTGACCAGCCCTGCGGTTCTGCTACCCGACAGTGGGGAGATCGGCGTGGAGATCGCCACCCATGCAAGACGGTTTTATCCCCACGTCAGCCCGGGAGAGGGACAGTTCCTTGCCCGTATGGTAAAGGCAGGGGATGCCCCCGCCGCCCGTGGCACTCACGGTCTGCCTACCCCTAAGCGAGAGGAGATGGCAGTGTGGGACGCCTTTCTGAAGGAAACCTTCCTGCCGGGCGTTCTGCCCACCCCCTGCCTTTTTAAGGGGAGCCTGTGTCTTGTAGACAAGAGTGTGGCGGTGGATGAGAAGATCACCTACGCCTGCGGCGTGCGGGCAGGACGGGTGGAAAAGGGCAGAGTGGTGCCTGAGCATTGGCTGTTTACCGCCTACGGCCACGCCTGCCAAAGACGGCTGAGCCTCCATCTGGATGACCCCCGGGTGGAGAAATACCTCCGTGGGGAGGCCATCCCCTGCGACCTGCCCCGCGGCTGGGCATGCGTGGAGGTAGAGGGCTGTACCCTCGGGGGCGTGAAGGTCTCCGACGGCATGGCGAAGAACCATTACCCCAAGGGGTTAAGGTTAATGTGAAAAGCCCTCCGGTTTATTTGGAGGATAAATAGGAGAAAGATATGAAAAGAGTTCTTTTAACTTTGGTAGCACTTCTGCTCCTTATGAGTGTCGCCTGTTCCCTTGCGGGCTGTGAGGGAGATTATAAGGTTGATGGGGAGGAAACCCCAGACGAAGATTCCCTATACCTTCGCACAGGGGATCAGATCACCTTCGGCTCCTATCCCCAGACCCAGGTAACCGACACTGCCCTGGAAAGCACCCTGTCCGCCCTGGCTGCAAGACTGCCCACCTCCTCTGATGCTTGCGCCTGGACCTCCTACGGCTACTATGTGAGCGGCAGCGTGCGTAACTATATGTGGTACATTGACGTAGAGGAGGGCGGGGAGAGATACCGCGGGGTATACTTTACCTCCTACCGTCCCGAGTATGGCTTTAATAGCGGCACTGCTGAGAACTCCACCCAGGACGAAAACGGCTACTGTACCGGCACGGTTTATTGGTTTCAGTACGAGCCCATTACCTGGACGGTGCTGAGTGAGAAGAACGGCACGGCACTGCTGCTGTGCAATATGATTATCGACTCTCAGGCCTACGACTATGAGGGTGGCAGCAAAGACGATAGAAGCTACTCTAACGACTATGCAGACAGCACAATCCGCGCCTGGCTAAATGAGGTATTTTACGAAACAGCCTTTAGTGACCTGCAAAGGGATATGATTCTCACCGCCACAGTAAATAACAGTGCTGCAAGCACGGACTTTGACCCTAACGAGTACGCATGTGAGGATACGGAAGACAAGATATTCCTGTTGTCCTATCAGGAGGCAACCAACGCCGCCTACGGCCTTGACTCTAATACCGACAGACAGAAGAGCGCCACAGACTACGCAGAGTGTCAGGGTGTCTATACCGACACGGACGGAAGCTACGTCGGTAACGGTTATTGGTGGCTGCGTTCGCCTTCCGCCTACGGCCCCAGCGCAGCCCTCCGCATCAACAGTCGCGGTATGAGCAGCTACAGTGCCTTAGTCTACGCCTCCAGCCCCGGCGTAGTGCCTGCCTTGTGGATAAAGCTGTAAAGCGTCATAAAAGCAAAAACCCCCGGATGTTAGCGTGATACTCTTAACGGAGTATTCACGCTAAGTTATGATTGCCCTTGCGGGCAAGTTAT
>JAZORW010000098.1:0-5881 GCA_045656805.1 Eubacteriales bacterium
GTCCACGTCCTGCATGACGCAGGCCAGACGCTCCAGACCCATACCCGTGTCGATGTTCTTCTGGGCCAGCTCGGTGTAGTTGCCCTGACCGTCGTTGTTGAACTGGGAGAACACGTTGTTCCAGATCTCCATGAAGCGGTCACAGTCACAGCCGGGGCGACAGTCGGGGGAGCCGCAGCCGTATTTGATACCGCGGTCAAAGTAGATCTCAGAGCAGGGGCCGCAGGGGCCGGTGCCATGCTCCCAGAAGTTATCTGCCTTGCCCAGGCGGGTAATGCGGCTCTCAGGGACGCCGATCACCTTATTCCACAATTCATACGCTTCCTCATCCTTCTCGTATACAGAGGGCCAGAGCAGCTCCTGGGGGATGCCCAGCCACCGGGGGGAGGTGAGGAATTCCCATGCCCACGGAATTGCCTCGTTTTTGAAATAATCGCCGAAGGAGAAGTTCCCCAGCATTTCAAAGAAGGAGCCGTGGCGTGCGGTGTGCCCCACTCTCTCCAGGTCAGGGGTGCGGATGCACTTCTGGCAGGTGGTGACACGCTTGGAGGGAGGGGTGACCTCCCCGGTGAAAAACTTCTTCATGGGAGCCATGCCCGAGTTGATGAGCAGAAGAGACTTGTCCCCTCTGGGCACCAGAGAAAAGCTGGGCAGGCGCAGATGCCCCTTGGATTCAAAGAAGGAGAGGTATTTTTCTCTCAGGTCGTTAAGAGATGTCCATTGCATTGTTTGGATCCTCCGAAAAGATCATAGATATACATATATTTACAAGGTGATATTGTATCACGCCCTGCCCCCGATGTCAAGGTCCGAGGGGAGGGAAATTGTCCTGCCCGAGTGCAGAACGTACAGCAGCACCTCCCCGGGGCGACGCCCGAAGATCTGCTCTGCCGCTATGGCGTAGTACTGCATCTGGGCGGCGTGGCGGCCCAGCAGCTTCTTTTCTGCCAGGGCGGGGTTAGACAGCTCCGCACGGGTCAGACGGTCGGTTTTATAGTCCACCAGGGTGATTTCCCCATCGGGGTGAACGATCACGGCATCCATCACACCCTGCAGCAGCACCTCTTCCTCCGCCAGGATCTCCCGTTCCTCGGGGGTGGTGGCAAAGAGGGGGGCGGCAGGCAGCTTCAGGTTAAATCTCTGCTCACGGTGTACCGCCCGTGCAGAGCAGAAGGCGTCCAGCAGTGGGGAGGTGCGGAAGGTTTTTAGCTCCTCCAAACGAATGAGTGCCACGTCCTCCTCCAGCAGATAGCCGTTTTCCTTCAGACGCTGTATTTCTGCCTCTACCCCCAATTCCTTCAGGCGACGGAAATCGCAGAACTGCATAAATTGGTGGGTGGCAATACCCCGCTTGGTGGGGTCGGGGGGCCGCTCTCCTGCAAAGGCCACAGGCAGGCGGCGGAATTTTTCTGCCGACCCCGTCTCCTCCTTGGGTGTGGGGAGAGGGGTGGTTTCGGCGGCGGTGCCGTCGTTTACCCCGGGATGGATATGGGAAACAGACAGCTTCTTGGGCAGGGTGGTGGCAGGGGTGTGACCGTAGGTATAGTCCAGGCGTGCCCGCAGCTCTTCCATCACCTCCTCCGCCCTTTGGCCGTCAGGGGTGGCGTCTTGGCCTGGAGTGGCGGCATCCGCCTGTGCCTCGGGCTGTGGGCAATAGAGCAGGGTGCCCGCCTCCGGGTTGGTTTCCAGAGCCGCCTGCACCATGGCAAGATAGCTTTGCAGCCCCGTGAGAATGGAATATTCATCCGGGGTCTGTGCCGCCTCTGTCACGTGGGCCATATGGGAGGCGTAGGTGGTCTTGCCCGACAGGGTGCCTGTGACGTACAGCCTCTCCTTGGCACGGGTCAGGGCTACGTACAGCAGCCGCAGCTCCTCCTGGGTGTTTCTTTCCCGAATAGTGTGACCCATAAGGGCGGATACGGGGTTCTGTATCTTGACCTGCCCGCTCTCCTCCAGCATATTGAACGCCAGGGGACTGTCGCCGTCCAGCAGCAGGGTGTCGGAGGCGTCCCTGTGGGAGAAGGTGCTGCCCGCCCCACACAAAAACACCACGGGGTATTCCAGACCCTTGGAGGCGTGGATGGTGGAGATGGTCACCGCCTCCTCGGGGGCACCGCCGGAGGGGGGACGGAAGGTGGTGTTGTTTTCGATCTGGGAATTGACGAAATGGATAAAGCTGTACAGCCCCGCATAGGCCTTTCCCGCATAGGCACGGGCGTAGTGGTGGAGCAGCTTCAGGTTGTTTTCGCCACCGGGGTTTTCCCGTCCCGCAATGGCCTCCAGAGGGGTTGCGGTATACAGGTGGCGGAGCAGGGCGTCTACGGGCACCTTTTCTGCCAGGTCACGGAACTCGGACAGCTGGGTCAGGAAGGTATGCCCCGGGGCAAAGTCGGGGTGTGCCTCACAGTATTGGCACAGGGCATCGTAGAGGGGCAGTCCCTCCCCGGTCTCCAGGCGGAGCCGTGTCAGGTCGTCGGCGGTAAAGCCGTAGAGGGGAGAGCACAGGGTGGCTGCCAGATGGATATCTCTGCCGGGGTTGTCCACGGTATTTAAGAGGGACAGTGCCAGAAGCACCTCGGGAGAGGAGAAAAAGGAGGTGTTTTCAGGCAGGATGCAGGGAATGCCCAGACGGGCAAGGGCGGCGGCAAAGGGCGTATGCTTTTCTTTTGCCGACCGCATAAGAATGGCAAAATCCCCGGGTCTTAGGGGGGTAATGCCGTCCCCGCGGGTGCCGGTTTGCAGCAGGCGCCCAATCTCGGTGGCGACCCAGAGTGCCTCCCCCTCTGCACTCTGCTCCCCCTCCTGCTCGTCGGCGGGGGCTTCGTCCAGGGTGGGCAGCTCAGAGGCCACGGGCGCTTCTGCCGCCCCCTCTGCCTTGGGATCAAAGATGGCAACGGTGGGCTTAGGCAGGCGGGTGTTTTCGGGGAGCCCCAGGCGGAGATCATCCCCGGAGCAATACCCAATGGATGCCCCCGCACCCCCAAAGAGGAAGGAGAATACGGCGTTGATAAAGTCGATAACAGGCTTCTCCGAGCGGAAATTACAGCTCATAAAATGGGAGACCGCCTTTGCCTCGGGGTTGTCTGCCAGAGGGGGCAAAGAGGCTCTCAGGGATGCGAAAATATCAGGCTCCGCATAGCGGAAGCGGTAAATAGACTGCTTAATATCTCCCACCATAAAGCGACAGCCGGGGCGGGCGATGGCCTCGAAAATGGCGTGCTGGAGGGGGTTTACGTCCTGATACTCGTCAATGCACACCGCATCGTAGTCCTCTCCCAGCTGCTTGGCAAGGGGGGTGGGAGCCCCGTCCTTCACCAGCATGGAATAGGCCAGGCGGGTGGTCTGGGCAAAGTCGAAGGCCCCCTTTTTACGGCACCTGGCCATCAGGCGGTCTTCAAACTCCTTCAGCACACCCCATAGGGTGTGAATTTCCACGCTCAGGGCTTCAAACAGGTGGCTCCAATCGGCTTCCTCCCAGGTCAGGCGGGGGGTGATGCGTCCCTTGACGGCGTCTCGGAAGGTGCGGTACAGACCCTTCATTTTTTCGGACAGCGGGGTCTCGGGATAGGCCTTGGAGGCTTGGGGAAGAGCGGGAAGCTTCGCCCCTACCAGGACGGTACGCAGACCCGTATAGTCCAGAGGAGAGCGTAGGGTGTCGCACAGTGCCAGGGCGAACTGCATGGCGGAAAGCAGCTTCGGGTGAAGCTCTCCCGCGTCGGGCTCTGCCATCAGGGCAGAGAAGGCGGGGGCATAATGGGAGCCAAAGGAGGCAAAGCAGCGGTGCAGCTCCTCCCCCCACAGGGTATCTGCCAGGGGGCGTTTCGCCGCCTCCTCGTAGATGCGGGAATGCTCCTCCAGGGCGTCTACCCCCCTCTGAAGAGCCTCCAGACGCTTCACGAACCTACATAGCTTCATGGGGAGATCTCGCTCCCCCTTAAGATCTGCAAAATGAGAGACCAGACGGCAGAATGCCTCACGGGATACCCCGGTCAGCTCTCCGCTGTATCCCCTCTCAAAGATCTCCTCCATCACCTCCAGCCGCAGCAGGTCGCTCTCCTGCTCGTCGGAGAGACGGAAGCCTAAGGGAACCCCTGCCTCTGCACCGTAGCGGCGGAGCAGGGTGATGCAGAAGGAGTCGATGGTAGAAAACTGTGCCATGGGCAACAGCAGCAGCTGCCGCTTCAGATAGGGGTCGGTGGGGCGTTCCGCTACTGCCCGGGACAGGGCGGCACCGATGCGTTCCCGCAGTTCTCCTGCGGCGGCACGGGTAAAGGTACACGCCAGCACACGGGAAAGATTTAAGGGATCCTTTTCTCTCGTGACGCAGGCGATAAGTCGCTCTGTCAGCACCGCCGTCTTGCCGGAGCCCGCTGCGGCGGACAATAGCACGGTACGGTCGGTGGCACGGATGGCGCCCAGCTGTTCTTCTGTCCAGTTGCGTTTTGCCATGGGGCTCCTTTCTCGCCGATGGGCGGGGTGAAAAATGGGGTTTACAGGGAAAATAGGGTCAGCACACGGACGGTAGGCTCTTCGCCGTCTACCACCTCGCCCAGGGCGAAAAAGCCGTTTTTGTCATACAGGCGCAGCTTGGTGGCGGGGGGGTAGGCGATGCCCAGCTTTCTCCGGGCGGGGCAGGCACCGTTATGCAGCAGATGGGAGAAAAAGTCCCCCACGGTGACGGCAGGGAAGGCGGAAAAGAGCTGCTCGACGGGGATCAGGCACCCCATCCGTTCCTCGGGGGTCATTGCCTCCAGCTCTCCCAGGGTGTGGGCGGCGGAGAGGGAAAAGCCTGCGGTAGCACTGCGGATCAGGCTCGCCATGACCCCCCCGCAACCCAGCCTGTCCCCAATATCGGCACACAGGGTGCGGATATAGGTGCCCTTGGAGCAGTGCACGTCCAGGGTATAGTCGGTTTGGCTAACGGGGGTCACGGTGAGGGAATATACGGTGATGGGGCGTGCCTGGCGGTCTACCTCCACCCCGTTTCTGGCTAAATCCACCAGCTTCTTTCCCCCTACCTTCAGGGCGGAATACATGGGGGGCGTCTGGAGAACGTCACCCACGAACTCTTTTGCCGCCTCCAGCACCTCTTCGGGGGTGGGCAGGGCGTCGCACCGTGTCAGCACTCTGCCCGTCACGTCCTGGGTGTCGGTGGTCAGCCCCAGGCGTAGGGTGGCGATATAATGCTTATCCTTTTCGGTCAGGTAGGCGCTGGCCTTCACCCCACGGCCCAGCAGCACCGGCAATACCCCCGTTGCCATAGGGTCCAGGGTGCCCGTGTGCCCCGCCTTATCCTCGCCAAACAGGCGTGCCAGACGGCGGACGGCGGTGTGGGAGGTCATGCCCTCCTCTTTGTGAAGAATTACGATACCGGTAGCCAAAATGCTTGCTCCTTCCCGGGGGCGGGACGGAAAAACCGTCACCTATACTTATCTTTTGTATTTTACCATAGTAAAGAAAAAAATACAAGAGGCTCGCCCCAAAGGGGCGGAGGAAAAGAAAAAGCAAAAAGGAAGGCGGTGAGGGCAGAGAAAAAGGTCGCACACAGTCGGAAAATTTTTTGCACCCATAGGTATATTCGACGCCTTTCTTTTTTCGGGTGTGCTACCCTGTAAAAAAAGAGAAAAAAGGAAGGGCGATCAGATGGATATTCGCACTCAAAATAAGGGGCTGGTGGGCAGGCTGCGGGCGTGGGCGGGAGAGAGACTTCGTTCCCTTTCCGCCCCCTCTGTCATTCCCGCTGTCGCCATACTGGTGTCAGGGGTGCTTTTGTCCCGCACCCCCATCCTCTGGGGGGCGTACCCCATGGGGCTGTCCCTCTTGTGTGCTGTCAGTGCCTATACCCTGCCTGCCCTGGCAGGGGTGTGTATGGGTGCCGCCA
>JAZORW010000099.1:0-1257 GCA_045656805.1 Eubacteriales bacterium
TGGCACGCGAATGCGTGACGGAGGGTGTGGGTAAAAGGGCTGCTGCGCAATATTCGGCACGACTGCTGTTTGTACTCGTACAACATTTTAGTCGTTCCCCGTCTTACGCAGAATGCAGAGAACTCACTCCCACCACCGCAAGCGGTCCCCCTCCCTCAAGAGGGAGGCTTGGGTACAGCGCATCAGATGACGCGTACCACCGCCCCTGGCCCCTGGTCCCTGTCCCCTGGCCCCTATTGTAACGCTTCGACACTTTTTTCATATACTGTAGTACAGACCAAATCTATAATACGGAGTGATAAAAGTGGCAAACAGATGTAATGATAATAACAGTAATCTTAACCAGACCGTTTGTATTGACGTTAACCGAATCTACGACCAGTGCCGCGACAGAGATTGCGTTCAGGATGCGAGGGTATACCTCTGTCCCAGAAATCAGGAGCTTATAAACTCCGCCCACTCGGTAAAGACCGTATCTGCCGAGATAATCTACGCCCACCCCCACATTGAGCCTCTCCGCTTTAACAGAGGCTTTTACACCGTGGATATCAGGTTTTACGTTGTGGTAACGGTGGACGTTTACTCATCTCCTACCGCCTGCCCCACCAGAATCTCGGGTCTTGCCGTCTTTGACAAGAAGGTCATTCTTTACGGTAGCGAGGGTATGTCAAAGATATTCTCCTCCGAATTCCTCAACGAAAATCCCGACACCGTCCTTCCTCCCAAGACCAACTCTCCCGTGGTTACGGTTGAGACTCTTGATCCCATTCTCCTTTCCGCAAAGGCCGTTCCCGCCTGCACCCCCTGCGGCTGCTGCACCTGTGACGTTTGCAGTATACCCACCGCCATCAGCGACAGACTGGGCGGACTTTACGACCCCGACGACGGCAACATCCTCTACGTCACCTTCGGATTCTTTACCATTATCCGTATGATGAGACGGGTACAGATGATAGTTCCCTCTTACGACTTCTGCATCCCCGAAAAGGAATGCTGCTCCCCCACAGAGGAAGACCCCTGCAGTCTCTTCAACCGTATGGAATTCCCCCTGGATGAGTTCTTCCCTCCCAAGACGCCCGAGGGTCAGTCACCCTGTTGCTAAAATAAAGTGTGGGCTGCCTGTTGGCAGCCCACACAAACGTATCCCGCCCGCAGGCGCCCCTATCCCCTATGCCCTAAAAAAGGTGCCGTGGGCACCTTTTTTTGTCAAATAATAAAACCTTTCGCTTTAAGCCTTGATTTTGGGAAAGTATTGTG